>JABFSD010001006.1 GCA_013140935.1 Acidobacteriota bacterium | reverse complement strand
CCCGCGCCCGCGTCGCCGCTGCCGCCACAGCGCGTACAGGTTTCGCTGCGGCGAACGTTGACGCTGGCGGTTAAGCCGTTGATGGCGTCTTCAAAACTGATGGCGAGTGGGACTTCCAGGTCGGCACCGCGCTTGGGTTGCGGACGCGCTTGGGTTGCGGTGCGCGCACCGCCTCCGCCAAACAGTTCGCTGAAAATGTCTTTGAATCCGCCCCCTGTGCCTGGAGGCGCTTGTTGGCCTCCGCCCTGAAACACGCTCCAATCGAAATCGAAGCCGCCCGCCCCGGCTCCTGCGCCTGCACCACGGGCGGCGGCGTCTTTGAGGTGATCGCTATACGAACCGAACTTGTCATAAACCTCGCGCTTTTTCGGGTCAGACAGCACGTCGTTGGCTTCGGAAAGCTGCTTGAACTTTTCCTCCATGGCTTTATCGCCCGGGTTTACGTCGGGATGATATTTGCGCGCGAGCCGACGATACGCCTTACGGATTTCGTCCGCTGTGGCGGTGCGCTTCACCCCTAAAACATTGTAGTAATCTTCGCGTTGGGCCATAAGGTGCGACGAATTGCCACGAGTACGGCATTTATCCGCAGCACGTGGCTGAACTATTTCGTGTTAACTTTGATTTCGCGGGTTTGCTCGGCGGCGCTATGTTTGGGCAGCACGAGTTTCAATACGCCGCGTTGCAATTCTGCCGTGATCTGGTCTACGTCAATGCTTTCTGACAGGCCGAACTGCCGCTCGAATTTTCCGTAAGCGCTTTCCAGCCGATGAAATTGCTCGCCCTCACCCGTCCAGCGCCGTTCACCGCGCAAGATTAACGTATCCGCCACGACCTTCACATCAATCTCTGAGTGCTGTACGCCGGGCACTTCGGCCGTCAACACGAAGCTGGCAGGCGTTTCATAAATATCTACCGCAGGCGACCACGTGCTGTTGGCCGTAGGCTCGGGGCTGAACAAATTCGGCCCCTTCGCCATTTGCATCAACTGCTGCTCAATCGCCGCCAAGTCACTCAGAAGGTGATGTTGTCTCATCGTAAGTGGCTAGCAGCTAGTGGCTAGTGGCTAGTGCTAGTAAAAAAACTAGCCACTAGCCACTAGCCATTAGCCACTATTTGTTGTCGTCAACGTCAATGTATTCGGCGTCAATCACATCGTCGCCGCCTTTGCTGGCATTGCCTGCGTCTGCCGAACCGCCGCCAGCCGCGCCCGCTGCCGCACTGGCGGCTTCGCCACCACTGGTTTGCTGGGCGTAAAGCGCTTCGGCAATTTTGTGCGAAGCGCGCGTAAGCTTGTCGAGCGCGACACTGATTTGCGCAGGGTCATTCGACTCGACGGCTTTCTTGGCTTCGGCGATTTCGGCCTCGACCTCAGAGAGCGTACCCACTGCGACCTTCTCGCGGTTTTCGTTGATCGTTTTTTCGGTCGCGTAAATCATCGAATCAAGACGGTTCTTGGTTTCGATGGCTTCGCGTTTGAGCTTGTCGTCTTCGGCGTGCGAATCGGCGTCGCGTTGCATCTTGTCAATCTCGTCTTTCGACAGGCCCGATGAAGCCGTGATCGTGATTTTCTGTTCGCGGCCCGTGCCTTGATCTTTCGCCGATACGTTCACGATGCCGTTCGCGTCAATGTCGAAGGTGACTTCGACTTGCGGCATGCCGCGCGGAGCAGGCGGAATGCCGACCAGATGAAACTTGCCGAGCGTCTTGTTGTCGCCCGCCATCGTGCGTTCGCCCTGACAAACGTGGACTTCGACCGAAGTCTGATTGTCGGTCGCGGTCGAAAACGTTTCAGACTTGCGCGTAGGAATCGTCGTATTGCGTTCGATCAGCTTGGTGAATACGCCACCGAGCGTTTCGATGCCGAGTGAAAGCGGCGTTACGTCAAGCAGCAACAGGTCTTTCACTTCGCCTGACAACACACCGGCTTGCACGCCCGCGCCGATGGCGACGACTTCGTCAGGGTTGACGCTGCGGTTGGGTTCTTTGCCGAAGAACTCTTTGACCATCTGTTGAATCTTCGGAATGCGCGTCGAACCGCCGACGAGTACGACTTCGTCAATTTTGTCGGCAGCCAGTCCGGCGTCTTTCAACGCCTGACGGCAAGGCTCCAACGTGCGTTTCAGAATGTCTTCAATTAGCGCCTCAAACTTGGCGCGCGTCAGTTTCATCGCCAGATGTTTCGGCCCCGAAGCGTCCGCCGTGATGAAGGGCAGGTTGACTTCGGTTTCCATCGCGGACGAAAGCTCGATCTTGGCTTTTTCAGCGGCTTCCTTCAGGCGTTGCAACGCCATCTTGTCTTTCGACAGGTCAATGCCCTGATCTTTTTTGAATTCTTCGTTGATCCAGTGAATGAGGCGTTCGTCTACGTCGTCGCCGCCGAGGTGCGTGTCGCCGTTCGTTGATTTCACTTCGACGACGCCTTCGCCGACTTCGAGAATCGAAATGTCGAACGTACCGCCGCCGAAGTCGAATACGGCGATGGTTTCGTCTTTCTTCTTATCCAAACCGTAAGCCAGCGCCGCCGCCGTCGGTTCGTTGACGATGCGCAACACTTCGAGGCCGGCGATGCGTCCGGCGTCTTTGGTGGCCTGGCGTTGTGCGTCGTTGAAATAGGCCGGAACGGTGATGACCGCCTGCGTAACTTTTTGTCCGAGATAGTCTTCGGCGGACTGCTTCATTTTTTGCAGCACGATGGCCGAAATTTCCGGCGGCGACCAGTCTTTATCTCCCGCCGTAATGCGTACATCGCCATTGCTCGCCGGAGCGACGATGTAGGGAACCTGTTTGATCTCTTCATTTACTTCGCTGAAGCGGCGTCCCATAAACCGCTTGATCGAATAAACCGTATTTTCAGGATTGGTCACAGCCTGCCGTTTGGCTACCTGACCGACGAGACGATTGCCATCTTTGGTGAAGCCGACCACGGACGGGGTCGTGCGTCCACCTTCGGAATTGGTGATGACGACCGGTTCGCTGCCCTCCATAATCGCTACGACTGAGTTGGTCGTGCCTAAGTCAATTCCAATTACTTTGCTCATAGTTCCTCCGTCACAGTCTTAAAACTTCTTTGGGTGGCAAATCGTGAGTTAGTTTGCCCTTGAGTCCTTAACTTCAATTATTTTAGTACTTACGATAAGTGTTAGTGCTTTCTGGCCTTATGCTGCCTGAAAGCAGGCGCAGTATAAAAGTTGAGTGCGTTGCTGTCAACGATTTTGATTAAAGATTTTCAGCCGGATCATTGTTTTCCGATGAATCGCGCAGGCGGGATTCGATTTCGCTGGTCGTGATAATCAACCGGGGAGCCTTGCCTGTGGCAGAGGCTGGCGTAATCAGCGGTTCGCTGGCTAAAGCCGTATCGAATGAACCGAGATTGACCGGATTGCCGCTGCCGGTGAGCAATTCGGTACGCGCGCGGCGGTAAAATTGTGACTCTTGATAAATTTCTTCCAGAAAGCCGAGCAAGACCTGTGCGATGGCGATGAAGGGGACAGCGAGGATGATCCCAATCAGTCCGAACAGATTACCGCCGATGACCAGGCCGATGATGACCCAGAGCGGATGCAGGTTGAGTTTGTTACCCAACAGCTTAGGTGTGAGGTAATAACCCTCTACGCTTTGCACGATGGCGAAGACGATCAACACGCCGCCGATGCGCGCGAAACCGGCTCCGTCCAACGCGAGAAAGGCGATGGATAAAACGAAACCGATTAACGTGCCCAAGTACGGGATGAAATTCAGTAGGCCGGATAACAGCCCCAACGTCATGGCCATGGGTACACGTAAAATGGCAAATCCCGCTGCGTATAAAGCCCCCATCACGAAACCGATGAGCAACTGGCTGCGCACGTAAGTCGAAAGCACGTCGCTAATCTGATGAATCAGTGTTCCCGCGGTTGTGCGAAAGCGCGGCGGAACGAGCCTTTCAAGGTGCGACATCATGACGCGGTAATCGGCCAGCAGGTAATAGACGAAAAACGGAATCAGCAATAAATCTAGCAACGAAGACGTGAACGTGACGATTTGTGTCAGTCCGCCTTGCAACCAACCCAGACTCATTTGCGGAATCTGTTTGCGCGCCATGTCAAAGGCGGCTTGCAGCCCCGTTGCCAGACGAGGATTAACCTGTTTCAGCTTCGTGATGAATTGATTGGCGCGCTGTTCGGTAAATAATTCTTTCGCGTGCTGAATCGAAACGGTGATTTGTTCCCACAGGTTAGGGACGACGAACAGCAGCACGAGGATGAGGAATAACATCGCGGCAGTGAGCGTAAGCAACACGGCTGACGCGCGATTCCAGCCACGTTTTTCAAACCAGATAACGACCGGATTCAGCAAATAAGACAACGCCAGTGAACTCAACAGCGGAATCAATACGACGTTGCCGGCAATGATCAGCCCCGCGAGCGCAAGCAAACCCAACACGACGGCGGGCAGCCAGCGCATCCATCCGTAAGGCGAGTCGTAAGGCGGGTCATAAGGAGGACGCGGTGCCAGTGGATTTTGTGGCGAACCAAATTTCACAGCTTAGTCCTTTGCTTGCGGCGCTTCATTCATGAGGCGGTTGACGTGAAAGACGTAGTGAATCCCTGAAAATACGCACATCCCAAACGTGATGATGAACGCGGGAAACAGATATTTTTCCGGCCAGCGAAAAGCATTCGTCGCCAGAAACAGGACGATCATAAAAAACTCTACGAAGGTGTTGAGCTTGCCCGGCCATGACGGGCGAAAGTTGCTGAAGCCGGTTGATACGTTGATGACGAGCGCGCCCAACACGATGAATACGTCGCGGCTGATCGCTGCGACCGTAACCCAAAACGGCAGCGGGCTGGTCAAGGTGAAACCGTGCAGCGTCAAGATGACGAACGCCGTTACGAGCAACAGCTTGTCTGCCATCGGATCTAGAATCGCGCCGAGTTCGGTCTTTTGGTTGAAGTAGCGCGCGACGAATCCATCCAGCCCGTCGGTGATCGCCGCCGTCACGAAAATCGCCAATGCCCAGCCAAAATACTGGTAATAAACTGCCATCACAAAAACGGGTACCAGCAGCAAGCGAAGGATGGTCAGCAGGTTGGCGAGCGTGAAAACCGATGACATTGCTCAGTGGTGTTGAAGCTGTATCGAAAGAGGATGAAAAACTACATGAAAAGGTAACTCGTTGAGCATCTTAACTTTTGTGGTTCTCTTTTCAAAACGTTTTGCGCATAATGCCCGCGCTATGAGAACGCTGATCGTTGGCGACATCCACGGAAAATACGATCTATTCATTCGATTGCTGGAAGAGATGGATTACTCCCCCGGCACAGACCGCCTGATTTTAATTGGCGATCTCGTTGATCGCGGAGAAAATTCGAGCGCCGTCGTTGCCAAAGCCATGGAACTCAAAGCCGCCCAGCCCGACCACGTCGTCGTGTTGCGCGGCAATCACGAAGCCATGATGATCAACGCACTCGCCCAGCCCAGCGGAGAAGATGTCGAGTTGTGGTACATCAACGGCGGCATTGAGACCTTGCAAAGCTATCTGGACGAAGAAGGCAACCTCAACATTCCCGAAGAGCATTACGAATTTCTCTATCACCTGCCGACCTGGTACGAAGACGATCACGCCATTTATGTTCACGCTGGTTTGATCGAAGACGAAGAAGGCCAGTTCCTGCACCCTGAGGTTTCGCCTGAACACCCTTCGTTGCTCTGGTCGCGGAGTCGCCATTTCTTTGCGGAATACACCGGCAAGACGGTGATCTTCGGCCACACGATTACGGGGATGCTGTTCGGCGAACGCGAAAAAGTTTGGCTGCGCGATCACGTTATCGGGATTGATACGGGCGCTTATCTCACGGGCGTGCTGTCGGCTATCGAAATGCCTTCGCGTCAGGTCTTCAGCGTGCGCGAAGAGAACGATGACGAAAACTCGGCGAAAAGCTGGTTGCGCAAAACGCTTTGGTCGTAACGTTGAAACCCGGAGGCAAGCAAAATGAGCAGCACGACAACGAACGGAATCGCACAAACACACCATAAAACATCTGCCAAAAGGAAGCCGGAAGAATCTTTGCTAGTTTCCAACTACAACTTCACAGTGGTTTTCACACCTGCGGAAGAAGGCGGTTATACGGTCACCTGCCCAGTGTTGCCCGGCTTGGTGACGGAAGGCGATACGTTACGAGAGGCGCGCGAAATGGCGCGCGAAGCGATCACAGGCTATCTCGAAGTTTTGATGAAACATGGGCAGCCGCTCCCCGAAAAGAAGAGCCGTGTTCGCACAGAACAAATTGAGATAAAGGTCATGGCTGCCGCATGAACGAACGCCTTCCTTCACTGAAGCCGAAGAAAGTGATGCAGGCATTGAAACGGGCAGGCTTTTATCAAGACCACGTACGCGGCAGCCACTATTACTTCAAGCACCATGACGACGACAGCCTGTTGGTAGTTGTTCCTTATCACAACAAAGACCTCAAGCGCGGAACCTTACTCGGCATTATTGCGCAAGCGGATATGACGGTTGATGAGTTTATCGGTTATCTCTGAATTCGGTTGGTTAAGCTGCCAAAATTTCTGCCAGCTTCTCTTCATCCACTTCACCTGTTGTCGCAATCAAGCGCGCCGCTTCATCACATTTTTCCTGAATCGGATGGCCCGCGTGGCCGCGCGTCCACGTCCAGGTGACGCGATGGCCTTGCGCGGCTTTATCCAAACGCGACCAGAACTCGTGATTGGTTTTGCGCTTGAAGAGCTTGTTCATAGTTTTCACCACGTATTGCGAATCGGAAACGACTTCGGCCTGACAGGGTTGATTGAGAGCTTCGAGGCCGAGGCAGGCGGCGATGATTTCGGCTTGTTGATTGGTAGCGTCGCCCAGGAATTCGCCTACGATTTTTTGATTGCCGTTGTGTTCGAGAATGGCGACGGCTCCGGCGCGCGGCGCTCTGCCGCCGTTGCCTAAACTGCTGCCGTCACAAACGATCTGCACTTGTTTCATAAGATCGCGTTAGCCGATTCCGAGTTTCCTGGTGATTTTACCGAGCGAGGAAGTTTGTGTGACAACAGGCACGACTTCATTTGTCAGATCCGCCGCCGCGCGCCGCCGCTCCTGATACTTTGCACGCAGCTTCATCGTGAATGCCATTTCGTAATTCACCGAACGTAGCGCCAGTCGCGTTTCGGCAATCAACAACACACTGCTGTAAAAAAGAAAGACCGTCCCCGCAATGCCCAATACCAACGGCAGCCATTCCCACCGATGGACGAGCGAAACCAGCGCCAGCGTCACGGTCGAAGCTACGAACAAACCCAACGAAAGATAAAAGCTGGTGAGCGAACGTTGAATCAGCCGTCCGCGCCGTGTGTGAATGGAGAGTTGCCGTTCAAATTCGGCCACGCGATCTTCGATGAAATCCACCGTAGCTTCGTCGGTCGAGAGAGCTTCGATTTCCTGGCTCAACACGCGCACACGGTCAACGATGCGCGCCAGCCGCATCGAAGTCGAAACGATCAACGTGCCGCAGGCTGAGATCAAAACGGCGGGCACGATCATCGCGCCCAATATGCTTTGCGGATTGCTTACGTCTGGCATCGTCGCCGCGTTTTACTCCTTGCTCGTCTACGCCCGTGGCTTAAGCCAACTGATTCACCTGTTTCGCCAGATCGAAATCTTTCTTCGTGAGTCCGCCCGTGTCGTGCGTAGTCACGGTCAGGCGCACTTTGCTGTAACTATGCAGCAAGATGTCGGGATGATGATTCATCCACTCGGCCACGTCGGCGACGCGGTTGATGAATGCCAACGCGATTTTGAAATTCTCGAAATGATACTCGCGGTAAATCTGTTCGCCGTCGCGCCGCCAGCCTTCTAGGCTGTCCAGTTGCTGGTCAATCTGGAAGTCATTGAGTTTCATCGGACTGCTCCTTCGCTAGGTCTCGTTTAGGGGGTTGAACACTGATGAAAAAGCCTTTCGGCAACCGTTCAGGTCGGTCAAACCAAACGCATCTTCGCACACCCGCTTCGGCTTGCACAATAACTGAGCCATTCGTAGACTGCGGCTTAATTCATAGCTCCTCCCATCATCTGTATTAAGGCTGTATTGATATTCTTTTGATAGAAAAAGGAACGCTTATGGCGAAACCGATTTCCCCTGAACATCGCGTTGAACATCGTCTTGACCGTCGCGTTACGCTCGACGCCGCCACCTTGGTCAGCGCCTATCGCACGATGTATACGTCGCGGCGCATTGACGATCAGGAAATCCAACTCAAAAAGAAGAATCTGATTTTCTTCCAGATCAGCAGCGCCGGACACGAAGCCGTGACGGTCGCCGCCGGACTGTTGCTCAAGCCGGGTTACGACTGGTTTTATCTTTATTATCGTGACCGCGCGCTGGCGACGCATTTTGGCCTGGACGCCTATCAGCAACTGTTGTCGTCGGTCGCCGCGCGCGATGACAAGATTTCGGGCGCGCGCCAGATGCCATCACATTGGAGCGCTCGTGACTTGCACTTGATCGGACGCTCTTCCTGCACCGGCATGCAGTTCCTGCAAGCCACGGGCACCGCCGAAGCGGGCTATCGCTATTCGCTTATCAAGGAAATCAGCGACCGCGCCGACGAATTCAAACAGGACGAAATCGTTTATGTCTCAGGCGGCGATGGCTCGACCAGCGAAGGCGAGTTTTGGGAATCGCTCAACACGGCCTGCAACCTGAAGCTGCCGCTGTTGTATTTGATCGAAGACAACGGTTACGCGATCTCGACGCCGACCGAAGTGCAAACCGCCGGCGGCAGCATCTCGCAACTCGTACGCAACTTCCCCGATCTTTACATCGCTGAATGCGACGGCACGGACTTGCTGGAAAGTTACGACACGCTGCGCGAAGCCGTCGCCTATTGTCGCGCGCGTCGCGGCCCGGCGCTCGTACACGCGCACGTGATTCGTCCTTATTCGCACTCGCTCTCTGACGATGAATCGCACTATCGCCCTGCCGAAGAATTGCGCCTCGACCAAGAGCGCGACCCGATCAAACGGCTCGAAAGTTTTTTGCTCGATTCCGGCGCAGCGACCGCCAACGAACTGCTCGCCTTGCGCAATGCCGTTGACCACGAAGTCAGCGAAGCCGCCGACCGTGCGCTCAAGATTCCGCAACCCGATAAAAACTCGGCGAAGCTGTTCATCTATTCAGAAGACATTGATCCGACTTCATCGGCGTTTGACACCGAAGCCACCGCGCCGACGACCGCAGGCGAAGGCACCATCGTGGATCATGTCAACCGCGTCATGCACGAAGAGATGCGCCGCAATCCGCGCATCGTCGTCCTGGGCGAAGACGTAGCCGACGCCAGTCGCACCGAATACTTAAACAAGGTCAAAGGCAAAGGCGGCGTATTCAAAGTCACCGCCAACCTGCAACGCGAATTCGGCAGCGACCGCGTCTTCAATACGCCGCTCGCCGAAGCCAACGTCGTCGGACGTTCTTTAGGGATGGCTGCGCGCGGCTTGAAGCCGGTGGCTGAGATTCAGTTTTTCGATTACATCTGGCCCGCGTTCATGCAGATGCGCAACGAAATCGCCTTGCTGCGTTGGCGTACCTTTAACGGATGGAAATGTCCGATGGTCGTGCGCGTACCCGTCGGCGGCTATCTCAAAGGCGGCGCGATTTATCACAGCCAATCGGGCGTCTCGACCTTCACGCAAATTCCCGGCTGGCGTGTCGTGATGCCCGCCACGGCGCTCGACGCGAACGGACTCTTGCGCACGGCGATTCGTTGCGACGATCCGGTGCTGTTTCTCGAACACAAACATCTTTATCGTCAGACTTATAACAAAGGCGCTTATCCCGACGACAATTTCATGATTCCGTTCGGCAAGGCTAAAACTGTGCGCGAAGGCAAAGACCTGACGATCATCACTTACGGCGCACTCGTCCAACGTTCCTTCGTCGCCGCCCGACAAGCTGCCGAACAAGGCATTGATGTTGAGATCATTGATTTGCGTTCGTTGAATCCTTATGACTGGAATGCGATTGCCGCGAGCGTCAAGAAAACCAATCGCGTCATCGTCGTTTATGAAGACTGGCAATCGTGGGGTTACGGCGCAGAGATCGCCGCGCGCATCGCCGATGAGTTGTTCGATCATCTCGACGCACCGGTCAAGCGTGTCGCTGCGTTGGATAGCTTTGTGGCCTATGCGCCGGATGTCGAAGACGCTACGTTGCCGCAGACGGAAGATGTGCTGCGCGCGATTGAAACGATAGCGGCGTATTAGTAGATGGCTTTCGTCTTTGGCCACAGGAGCAAAATAGATGCTTCTATTCGTTTTGCTAGCAGTTGTGTTGCTCGTCTTTTTCATGAACAGCTTTTCCTGCCGAATGAGCGGCTGGAGCAAAATGAAAAAAGATTTTCACGCGGCCTCAGCGCAGGCACCTGATCACCCGAAGTGGAAGGGCTATCTTCTTGAGAGCGGTAGCCGTGGCCCAGAACCGCTGGGGTTGTATGTATTGGAATCAGGTATCTATCTTGAACCTCCGATGTGGCGCTTCCAGTGGGAGCCTCTTTTGGTGCCGTGGAATGAAATCAAGTACCGCCAGCCAGTGAGATCCCCTTGGTTTAAAGCCACCCATGAATTCAAACTGGCAGGCAGCATGACGATTTCGGTCGAAGAGGCTGGGTATCGAGAGATTTGCAAGCAAGTGGGCAATTTAATGCAAGACCGCAAAGGAACGATTTCGGGGCTTTATGCGGGCGCACATAAAGGCGATCCTAAGCAAACGCGCGAACAACTCAAACTTATCGCAACTTTTGGAGTTGAAGGCGACATTCACGCTGGCTTGCAACATGACCGCCAAATCAGCTTGTTCTCGCAAGACGTATTCGATGAACTGGTGCGCGAAGGTTTTGATATAACGGCGGAGCAGTTTAGCGCCAACCTCTTTCTGGCAAACTTTCCCGTAGACTCCTTGCCCCTCGGAACACAACTACAAGTCGGAGCGGTTCGCCTGGAAATCAGTGAGGTACGCAACCCTTGTCGTTCGCTCACACAAGTAGATATTCGATTACCGCGCAGACTTTACGGTCAGTGCGGACAGTTCGCCCGTGTCATCACCGACGGGACAGTCAACCTTAATGACGCCGTAACACTTATTCCCGCGACTTTAACCCGTTCAACCAATGGCAACTTACGCTGACCTCAGTTTAACCACGCGCCTCTTTTTCAAAGCCTATCCACTTCATCGTTATGCGATTGACCCGGTGCCTTGCGCACCCTTGCGCGTGCCGCTAACGCAAGCCCGCTTTGCGCTCGTGACGACGGCGGGCTTGCGTACGCCAGCACAAGACGATTTCGATTTCACGAATAAGAAAGGCGATTCGACTTACCGCGAAATCCCTAATGACATTGCGGTCAACACGCTGGTCGAATCACATCGCAGCAATTCGTTTGACCACTCAGGCATCGAAGCCGACGCCAACCTGGCTTTCCCGCTTGACCGTATGCGCGAACTCGAAGCGCGCGGCGTCATCGGCGAACTCAATCATCGGCATTTCAGTTTTATGGGTTCGATTGTCGGCCCGGCCAAACTCATCAACGAGACTGCGCCGCAAGTGGCTGAGAAGCTACGCACTGACGGAGTGCAAGTCGCGTTGCTCACGCCGGTCTGACCGACGTGCAACCAGACGGTCGGTCTGGTGCAAGCCGCGCTCGAACGAGTCGGCATCACAACGGTATCGGTGACGCTGTTGCGCGAAATCACCGCCGTCATCAAACCGCCGCGCGCTTTGTTCGTACCTTTTCCGTTGGGCTTTCCGCTCGGCGCTCCGCACGATGCCGCCATACAACATCGCGTCATCGCCGCCGCGCTCGACTTGCTCACACGCAACGACGTACCTTTTATATCTGCCTATGAACAACCCAATCTATCGTGAAGCCGTTCCCGCTGACGCGCACGCCATCGTCGAATTCCAAATTCTGATGGCGCGCGAAACCGAAGAAATCGAACTCGACCGCGCGACGGTCATCAAGGGCGTTGACGCTGTTTTTGATGACGCGACGCGCGGTCATTATTTCGTCGCCGAACTCGACGGCGCGGTCGTCGCTTCGTTGATGATTACGCATGAGTGGAGCGACTGGCGCAACGGCGATGTCTGGTGGATTCAAAGCGTCTATGTGATCGCCGCCGCGCGCGGCAAAGGCGTATACAAAGGGCTTTACGACCACATCCAGCAAATCGTCGCGGCAGACGCGAACCTGCGCGGCATTCGGCTTTATGTGGATAAACGCAATACGCGCGCGCAAACCGTTTATTCGCGGTTGGGGATGAACGGCGAGCATTACCAGGTGTTCGAGTGGATGAAATCGTGATAGGTGGTTGGCGTTAAGCTATGAGTGAAAAAACTCCACAGGACGATTCTTGGGAAATCGGGCAAGACTTCTTTTATGGCATTTCGAGAAGGAAGAATTACCGAAAAGCATTCCCCTATCTGCTTAAAGCCGCGTTGCTGGGGGAAATTCATTGCGCAAATTTGGTTGGTTTTTGTTTCTCTCTCGGACTCGGCGTCGAGAAAGATATGAAGCAAGCCCTGCATTGGTATAAACGGGCCGCAAAATACGATCACGAAGTAGCCTTGTATTGCCTTGCACTTTTTTACGAGAACGGTGAAGGCGTTGAGAAAAATGATAAGAAAGCCTTCTCGCTTTATAAAAAAGCTGCCGAACTCGGTGAAGTGTGGGCGCAGTGTAATTTGGGCATTAGGTATCTTGAAGGAACAGGGACGAAGCAAGACCTAACGAAAGGCATTCAGTGGATGCGTAAGGCTGCTCAACAGGGAGACGCAATCGCACAATACAATCTTGGCATGGCATATCTGGATGGCGAAGGGGTTCGGACGAATCGTCGCAACGCTCGCATCTGGCTTGAGAAAGCAGCGGAGCAAGGTCATAAGCGAGCGACAACGGCTTTGAAACGTGTCGGCTAATCGCATCGTTCACCTGTTAAAACAACAAGTCATGACAAACTCCTTCCTCGTTGAAAGGCTCGATTCCTTTTTCCAACTCACCGAAAACAAAACCAACATCCGCACGGAAGTCGCCGCCGGAATCACGACCTTCCTGACAATGGCTTACATCCTGTTCGTCAACCCCACGATTCTGGCTGAAGCGGGTGTGCCTTTCAGCGGAGCCTTGTTCGCTACCTGCGTAGCCTCTGCTGTCGGATCATTGGCGATGGGGTTGTTGGCGAACTATCCCTTCGCGCTGGCACCGGGGATGGGGCTGAATGCTTATTTCACTTACACCGTCGTCAAAGGCCTCGGCCACGATTGGCGCGTAGCCCTCGGCGCCGTCTTTCTTTCGGGCATTGTCTTTCTCGCGCTCACGCTCGCGCGCATCCGCACCCTGATCGTTGACGCCATTCCGCTCACGCTGAAAACCGCCGTCGCCGCAGGCATAGGGCTTTTTATCGCCTTTATCGGATTGAAAAACGCAGGCGTCGTCGTCGCTTCGCCCGCAACGTTCGTGACGCTCGGTCACGTCATTTCAAAACCTGTCTTGCTTGCGCTGGTCGGATTGCTCATCACCGCCGCGTTGATGGCGCGCGGATATAAAAGCGCCATCCTCATCGGCATCATCTTCGTGACGCTCGCGGCGCTTGTGTTAGGCGTAGCCAAACCGCCCGCCGCGTTGGTGCAATGGCCGGACTGGCGCGCTACGTTTTTGCAATTGGATGTGCGCGGCGTGTTGCGCATCGGCTTGCTCGAAATCGTCTTCGTATTTCTTTTCGTTGATATGTTCGACAACATCGGTTCGCTGATGGGCTTGGGGCAGCAAACCGGCTTTCTCGACAGCGAAGGCAAGATGCCGCGCATCAATCGCGCACTGCTGGCCGATGCGATTGCGACGACGGCGGGCGCGCTGTTCGGCACTTCGACCGTCGTCACTTACATCGAAAGCGCGACCGGCGTGAGCGAAGGCGGACGTACCGGACTGACCGCCGTCACCGTAGCCTTGCTGTTTTTGCTGGCAATGTTTTTTGCGCCGATTGCCGGAGTGATTCCGCCGATGGCGACGGCTCCGGCATTGATTATCGTGGGAGCTTTGATGATGCGTTCGGCGCTCGAAATTGACTGGCGTGATATGACCGAAGCCGTGCCTGCGTTTCTGGCAATGTTGGCGATGCCGCTGACGTTTTCGATTGCGAACGGCCTGGCGTTGGGCTTTATTTTTTATCCGTTGTTAAAAGCGTTGACGGGACGCGCGCGCGAAGCCAGTCCGTTGTGTTATGTCTTAGCGGGGTTGTTTATCCTGCGGTACGTTTACCTGAGCGGTGAATGAACGCCGAAAGCGCGACGATGGCGAAGCCACAGATGAATCCGGCCAATACGTCTGAAGTCCAATGCACGCCGAGATAAATGCGGCTGAATCCGATCAGCAAAATCAGCAAACCCATCACCCACAAAATCACCTTGCGCCACTGCGCGAAATGTTCAGCCAGAAACCACGCGGCTAATCCATAAACCGTCATCGAAATCATCGCGTGTCCGCTGGGGAAGCTGGCATTACCCGGCAACGGAATGATCTGTTGCCACAGTTGCGGACGCGCGCGTCCGAAAAACGCCTTGAGCCATTCGCTCAACAAAAAGCTTGTGAAGGCCGCTGTCGCATAGATCACCGAAACGCGCTGCTGCGGATGACGCCATAACAGAACCGCTGCGAACACCGCCGTCATCGTAATCAGCATCAGCGTATTGCCTGCGCTCGTGATGCCGACCATCGCCTGATCCAACATAGGATTTGCGGCGCTGTGAATCCAGCGGCTGATGTTTTCGTCGAGCGGTTGCCAGAAAGGAGCAATGTTCATGCTCTTCTGTTTATCAAATCCTTCACTCGCGCCGCAATGCAATTAACGGATCAACCTGCGTCGCGCGTCGCGCGGGCCAATAACAGGCGAGCAAAGCTACGGTTGCCAACAACAAGGCTGTGAGTGCAAACGTGAGCGGGTCGGTCGGACGCACGTCGTACAACAAATTTTGCAACACGCGCGTGAGGGCGAAGGCTCCGACCAAACCTAGTGCGAGGCCGATGGCGACGAGGCGTGCGCCTTGCGCGACGATCATGCGCAACACGTCTGCCGCCGAAGCGCCGAGTGCCATGCAGATGCCGATTTCCGGCGTGCGCTGCGTCACGCTGTAACTCATCACGCCATATAAACCGACCAACGTCAGCAATACGGCCAGCAGAGCGAATCCGCCTAACAGAAAGCTGTTGAAACGCGGCACCGCCAACGTCTCCTGACGAAATTGGTTCAGCGTTTTTACGTCGGTCACGGCCAGCTCAGGGTCGAGCGCGCGAATTTCTTTTTTCACCAAATTGCTCAACGTCAGCGGATCGTTTTGCGTACGGACGACCAGCGTGATGCCTGCGTTGGGGAATTGCGCTTGCGGGACGTACATCTCTGGCCGCACGTCATCGCCGAGTCCGCGATGGCGCACGTCGCCTACGACGCCGACGATTTCTTTGGGATCGTCGCCGCCCCAGCCGAGTTTCATGTGTTTGCCGATGGCGGCTTCGTCACGCAGGTATTCGCGCACGAAGGCTTCATTGACGAGCATCACGTTGGGCGCTTGCGGATCATCGCGCGGCGTGAAAGCGCGTCCGGCTTTGAGCGGGATTTGCAGAGCTTCGAAATAACCCGGACTGATAAAGCGCAACTGCGCCGCCGGTTTGGCATTGGGCGGCGCGGGCCGTTCGACCAGATCGAATTGCGTATTGTTTTCGTTGCCAGTGAACGGTACGCATTGCGCATAAGTCACGGCGCGCACGCCGGGCAAGCGTTCGACGCGCTCTTGCAACTGCGCGAGAAATTGATTGATGCCTTCGGGGCGAAAGCCCTTGCCCAGATAACGCGCGCTGCCGAGTCCGAATTGCGCGGTCAAAATGTTTTCGGTGTTAAAGCCAGGATTGACCTGATTCAACCGGTACAAGCTCTTGAACAACAGACCTGCGCCGACGAGCAGCGTGAGGGCGATGGCGATTTCGGCGACGACTAAAGCGTTGCGCAAGCGTCCGCGCGCGAGGCCGCCGGTGGCGCTGCGTCCGCCGTCTTTGATGGCATCGGCGAGATTTTGCCGCGACACCGAGAACGCAGGCAGCAAGCCGCACAGCAAACCCGTCAACAACGCGGCGCTCATCGTGAAAAGCAATACGCGCCCGTCGGGTAGCAAACCCGATAAACGCGGAATGTCGCTGGGCAAAAGCGTGACGATGCCGTCCACCATCCACAGCGAAATGAGCAAGCCGACGAGGCCGCCCGCGAAAGCGAGCATCAGGCTTTCGATCAACAGTTGTTGAATGATGTCCCACTGGCTCGCGCCCAGCGCCGCGCGAATCGAAAGCTCGCGTTGCCGCGCTGCCGCGCGCGTCAACAGAATGTTCGCTACGTTCACACAGGCGATGAGCAACACTGCGCCGACGACGCCGAGCAAGAGCCAGAGAACGGGACGCGCTTCGTTGACAAAGATTTCGCGCAATTGTACGACGCGCACCGCCGTGTGGCCGTTCGCGTTGGGATAAGTCTGTTTGAGTGATTCGTTGAGGTTGCTGAGTTCGGCTTGCGCTTGGGCGACGGTGACGCCGGGTTTGAGGCGCGCGATGGCTCCGAGATAAGCCGGATAGCCGCGCGACGCATTGGCGCTGCCCGCCTCATTTGTTGCGCCGTTGACGGCGACGGTCGTCCAGAAATCAATCGGTTCTTTTTGCAGCGGAAAGAGGTTGGGCGGCGTAACGCCTACGATCTGAAAACGCTCTTCGCCGTTGTTGAGTTGCTTGCCGATGATTTTCGGATCGCCGCCGAAACGTTTTTGCCACGTCGTAAAGGTGAGCATCGCGGCATTCAATCCGCCGCGTCCTTTGGGTTGATCATCTGTCGCCACGAAGCCTTCGCCAAGATACGGTTTAAGGCCGAGCGTAGGGAAAAAATCTGAAGAGATGACGGCAAATGTGGCACGCACCGGCTCGTCGCCAGTCAGCAAGGTTGTCTCGCCGCTTTGCACAATGGTCATCGCGCTGAACGATTGGCTGCGTGCGCGCCAGTCGCTGAAGTTGAGATACGACACGCCGTAATTCGCATCCTGCTTATCTTGACGGAACTGTTGCAACACGACGACGCGCGTTTCGTCGGCAATCGGCAGCGGCTTGAACAGCACCGCATTGATCGCCGTGAAAATCGCCGTATTCGCGCCGATGCCCAACGCCAACGTCGCAATTGCCAACAAGGTATAGCCCGGCTGTTTCATCAATTGCCGAAAGCCGTAGCGCACATCGCTCATCAAATTTTTCATAGAAGTTTTTTCTCAGTCTCCAACGAATGAACCGCATCCGCTTCGTAACAAGCTGCGTGCCGTAGAAAAACTTAGGCGTTTGTTGAGAAAACGCAAAAGGCTGCTTCATCGCGTGTCCGCTTTCGGGAAACGGCTGGCTGAATTTGGGGCAGGGAATTGTGCGCTTGCGACTCGCTGTTTTTAACCTTTGCAATCTCAAGTGAAATCCGTATCATACGCCGCGTCATCGCAATGCCTGCCCCGTAAACGAAGCGATGGCCGATGAAACTCACTGGTAGACGCGAAGCGCAATTGACAGGTCTTTTGAAGCTACCTTGACATCCAATCAAATCCGGCTTTCCTGAGAGAACGCCCCTGCCTTGCCGTTGGCTTCGCCCCTTAATCAACGCGATCCGATTCGCTATATGAAACATGACGTAAACCGCTGGTGCTACGAGTCTATGGTTTTGCATGAGTTTTCCGCCTGGACTTTCTGTGGTTTGCGCCTTAATCAGGAGAAACAAATTATGCGTAAGCTCTTACTCACGGTCAGTTTGTTACTGGCACTTCCCCTCGTTGCGCTCGCGCAAGACGCGCCGAAAGTCGAAGTCTTTGGCGGCTATCCCTATCTCAATCCCGACGACGGTGACG
>JABFSD010000033.1 GCA_013140935.1 Acidobacteriota bacterium | reverse complement strand
GACGAGGCGCGAGTCGTCGCCGGGCCACGGACGTGCGAGCGTGACGCGGTCGCGCCACTCCCATGCCTGTTGATTCAAAAGCGGCAAGGTCACGAATTCACGCGCGGCGAAAAAGGATTCGCGCACATAACGAATCGTGCGTTCGACGCGGCCTTTCTCGTTGCCGCGTCTGGGCTGACACGGCAGCGCAGCGAAATGGTAGTGGCCGCAGAGTTCGAGCAAACGCGGATGAAAGCGAATCGCATCGCCGTGCCGCGCGAGTACGGCTGATTTCAAATTGTCGTACAACAAATGGCGCGGCGTGCCCCCGAAGAAAGCGAAGGCATTCACATGCGCTTGCAAAAAGTTTTCCATCCGCTGGTCGAAAAAGAATTCGAGATAGAACGCGCGGCTGTAAGACAAGGTCATCACGAAGCAGGAAAGGTCGCGCCGCGCTTGCCCTATTTGCACTTTGCCGAAGGACGCCCAATCCACTTGCGCCTGTTCGGCGGGCAGCGTCGTCAAATGAAAGAAGGCTTCGCGCGGCGTCGGACGCAGTGACGGCACTGCGCGCCGCAACTGATAAATCGAGCCGGCGAAGCCACGATCGCGCAACATTTCGAGCAGGCGCGTCGCGCGCAAACGCGGATGCCGCTGCAAAATTTCGCGGATGACGGCGGTGTAGGGTTCGATCACGCGCCCGCCCGCCGTCGACGACGTGCGCGTACGCGGCACGACGATGTGCAAGGCGTGTTTGACCGTATCCGCGTGCAGATCAAGCGCGGCGGCAATGGTACCGACCTTCCAGTGTTCGGCGTAATAGAGGCGGCGAATTTCAGCAACAGTTTCGGGTGCGATCATGTCTTCAACTCGTATTCACGAAGGGATTGAGCCAACGGCCTACGCGCCCGCACCAGCGGCAAACGAGCGCGCCAAGCGCCGTTCGTGCGCTTTGTGCCTGCGCAGGCCACGCCCAAACGGATGCGCGCAGCTTGCCCGCAGTCGCTGTCACAGCGGAAGCATGATCCGTCACGTTTTCTTGCGGCGGGGTTGGCGGAGTTGGCGGAGTTGGTAGCGGAGGAGCGGGTTGCCGCTGCGCCAAACGACGGCGATAGGTACGTTGGCGATCCCCATGATCGCGGCGTCCGGCGTCGCTGTGTTGATGGCGCTGACGTGCAGCGCGTAGCTGTTGCGCCCGCGCTTGCGTGCGACATACGGCGCTGCAATAACCTTGCCCGCGATCACACGCGCGACACAAAAAGAAGCGCGCTCCGCAAGCAGCCGCACGACAAAAACGTTGGCGGAAAGGCTCCGCCGCGTGGTGAGCCAACATCGCAGCCGTCTCCGTAGCAGTAGACAAAAGCTGCTTGCGAATGGCACGATCGCAACAATGCGTTTGAAGCTGAGTGCCGTTCGCGGTAAGCAGCCGAAAGAGAAAAACCCCGGTTGCGACTAACAACCGGGGTTCACTATTTTGCGCGACCGCGTACCCAAAACAAATCGCCACCTCAAGACTGCGCCTGCGGCGATGATACTGTTATGCCATTTTACGCCGCGTTCCGTGGAACCCGACGCACTGCTCATTTTTCGTAACTGCTCACGAGTTTGAGTTATCACGAGGTATTGAGGTAATGCAGCACTGGCGGTCCCATTAGTTCAACGAGAGAATCGAAGAGGTTTTGTCCGTGGAGTTTGGCGGTTTCGAGTACGGTAGCGAGGGCGGCGTAGCCTTGTGCGCCCCGTTCGGAGCGGAAGCCGTTAGTTACTTTGCGGTGGATGACGGAGGGGCGCAACGCGCTTTCGCAAGCATTGTTGGTCGGTGGCACTTCCGGTTCTGTCAGGAAGACCAGCAAGTGGTCGCGGTGTTTGACGTACCGTTGGTAAAGCTGCTGCGCCGCCGTACCCGTCTGGTCTTCGGTCAGTAACGCGTCCAGGCGGTTTCCAACTCCGCCACGCGCCGCAGGTAACCCGGCAAGGTCAGTTCGTCGGTCGTGAAAAAACGGTTCCGTAAATGGATGGCTTCCTGAAAGAGCGCCTGTATTTTCACCGGCCATAACAACGCCGGAGCTTGTTCGATCAGGCGCGTCAGATTACGAATTTGATGCGCCAGGCAGAGTTGAAACTGTTTCGCCGGGGCCAGCAGTTGCGCGCTGTAACAATCGCTGACCCATACGTCGGCGCATTGCTCGCCCATAAAATCTGCTACGACCGCAGCACTGCGCGTCCGCGCGATGCGATGATAAACGCCCGCCGCGCTGCGAAAGACCCATTGCCACCAGTTGCGGCCTTGTACGCGGGCGCTGGTTTCGTCGCTGCCGATGATGGGACTGCGTGCCACTGCCGCGCCGATCGCGTCGGCTTTGGGTTGAGCGAGTTGACCGCCGCGCTGCACGATGGCGTTGATTCCGCCTGCGCTCAAGGTGACGCCGAACAGGTCTTGCATCTGCGCCGCAATGCGTGCGTAACTCAGATGTTGCGTTTGTTTGTGATAGACCACGGTAGCTTCCAGGCGCGGCCCGAAGCAGCGCGTCGGTTCCAGTCCGACGGGCGGCGTAGCGCGTTGCAGCGTGTGACAATGCGGGCATTCGACTTCATGAATTTGAGTCTCAATGACTAGCGGACGCACGACCGGCAGTTCTGTCAATTGATGACGAATGACACGCACCGGCTCGCAATTCTGTAAATTCGTATGGCAATTGGTGCAGCGTTCGGCTTTGACTTCAATGACGCGATCCGGTTTTTCTACGAACGGACGCGTCGCGGCTGCGTGGCCGGGTTTGGCTCCGATCCGTTTAGATACTTTGGACACGACCAGATTGGACTTCTGATCGCGCGACGGCGGTTGCGAGGAGTTACGCGAAGTCACCGGGGGCGCTCCGGGAGGTAGCTTGGCTTCCAACTCCGCCACCCGCTGTTCCAGCGATGCGACGTTGGTACACAAGGCTTTGACCAACGCGATCAATTCGGTACGCGAAAGTTGCTCCAGTTGCGCTTCACTGATGATCATCACATTCAACGCCCGTACGGCTCCGTCATCTTTAACCTGTTTCGCTAACGTCAGACGGCGTTACGCCAAGAAGCGTTACAAGAGATTGAACCGCATAACTCAAAACCGTGAGCAGTTACGTAGGTTCAATCAGATGAAACAGAAAAAGCACGACGTTTTGGTTCGTGCCTTTTCTGTTGGTTGATATGACTCAGGGTTTATTCGTCGCCTTCGTCTTTAGCTCCGCGTCCGCGTTTGGCCGGAGCCGCTTCAGCCCCCGCCGCTGCTGCTGCCGCAATTGCTGCGACTTGTTGCGCCTTGACGGGCAGCCCTAATGCCGCGCGCAATTCCGTCTCGACGCGATTGCCCAGTGCGGCGTTATCGCGCAACGTAGCTTTTGCGTTCTCGCGGCCTTGTCCGAGGCGTTCGCCTTTATAAGAGAACCACGCACCTGATTTCTCGACGACCTTACGATCAACGCCGATGTCAATGATTTCGCCCCATTTCGAGATGCCTTCGCCATACATAATGTCGAACTCGGCTTCTTTGAAAGGCGGTGCAACTTTGTTTTTGACGACTTTGACTTTGGTGCGATTGCCGGTGACCGAATCTCCGTCTTTGATAGCGCCGATGCGGCGAATGTCTAAGCGCACGGACGAATAAAATTTCAGTGCGCGTCCGCCCGTCGTCGTTTCGGGCGAGCCGAACATGACGCCGATCTTTTCACGAATTTGATTGATGAAAATCAGACAGGTGTTTGAGCGGCCTACGACGGCGGTGAGCTTGCGCAAGGCTTGCGACATCAAGCGCGCTTGCAAGCCCGGCAATGAATCGCCCATATCGCCTTCGAGTTCGGCGCGCGGCGTGAGGGCGGCGACGGAATCTATGACCAACACGTCAATCGCGTTGGAACGCACGAGCGATTCGGTGATTTCCAAAGCCTGTTCGCCGGAATCGGGTTGCGAGACGAAAAGATCATTGATGTTTACGCCGAGCTTTTCGGCGTAAATCGCATCAAGCGCGTGTTCGGCGTCAACATAAGCGGCGATGCCTCCGGCCTTTTGTGCTTCGGCGACGATGTGCAGCGCCAGCGTCGTCTTGCCCGAACTTTCAGGGCCGAAGATTTCGACGATGCGTCCGCGCGGTACGCCGCCGACGCCGATGCCGGCGTCAATGCCGATGCTGCTGGTTGAAATGACGGGAATCTCTTCGACGCGATGGTCGCCGAGTTTCATGATGGAGACTTTACCGAATTGTTTTTCGATATTGGCGAGTGCGGCCTCGATGGCTTTTACTTTGTCGTTGTTTACGGTTGGGATTGCCATAGTGTCAGTTTTCCTTTTGCTTGTTGGTATTCGGTAATCCGCCTGCATCTGCGGCCCGCAACCTGTTTCGCTTTGCCCCGCAGCAAAAGAGAAAAGGCCATGCGCACTTGAAGGCTTCGGGTTGTCAGATGTTCAGCATCGTCCGGCAACAGCGGCCTGCACACTCCCGATGTGCGGGGTACTTGCGAACGAACTGAACTGAATTGCTGAATGCGGGCGGAGTATAGCAACGAATGTGCGTTTCGTCACCGCCCGGCACGCAAGCCTGGCAGATTCTTTGGCCGAGTCGCGTGCGCTGGAGGTTGCCCACCGATGCAAGCTGGCGATTTCTTATCACCGAAGCCCACTTGGCGATGGGTTTTCTATCGTGTCATTTTCCAGTTTCCATCAAAACCAAATCGCCGCTTAGTTGCTCTTCCAGAAACGTCAGCCAGCGGCCATCGGGCGAAACGGAGATGTTGCCTGATCCGACGGGAACGGTTCGTTTCAGTTTCGTCACCAACGAAATCCGTGGGCTTCCTGCTCGAAGCGGCGCACGCGCGCGGCATCCGCGGCGAATTGCGCAGGCAGAAGTTTCAACGCCACCTTGCGATGCAAGCGCGTATCTTCGGCCAGCCAGACTTCGCCCATGCCGCCTTGGCCGAGCAGCGAGACCACGCGGTACTGATTGATTTCGCGCGGTGCAGCGTGGGGCAACATTGCGGTGGGTTGGTCTTCGAGTGCGGCTTCGCGTCGGGCTTGGTCTTCCATTCCATTGCCCGCGATGAAGCTGCCTGCCTGATCGTGCGCAGCCAGCAACGATCCGACTTCGCGGCGCAAGGCTTCGTTCGCGGCGCAGTGTTTGGCGAGCAACGCAGTGCGCGCGGCGGCGTCCAACGCAAGCGCGGAGTAATACAGCCGCTGGGCTTGCTGAAAAAGTTGGATGGACGTTGTCGCTTCGTTTTCCATATCAGCGTTTCTTCAGTTCACGAAAGAGCCACGCCTGCGCGAGACCCCACTCGCGGTTGACCGTGCGCGTAGACACGCCCAACACCGTCGCCGTTTCCTCGACGCTCAAGCCGCCGAAATAGCGCAGTTCGACAATCCTGCATTTGCGTTCATCGAGCCGCGCGAGGGTTTTGAGCGCGTCGTCGAACGCGGTACTGAC
>JABFSD010000234.1 GCA_013140935.1 Acidobacteriota bacterium | reverse complement strand
GAAATGAGATGAAAACATTCAACCTGTTACTTTTTGCCCTCCTGCTTGCGCTGGCGGCGGGAGCAACGACCGGCCCGCGCCTACCGAATTTCGACCGCGCCGTACCCCTTGAGGAAAAGGCCGAAACGACCGCCAATGCGAGCCTCGGCGATCTGGACGGCGATGGCGATCTCGATCTTGTGCTGGCGAAAGGACGCCACTGGCCGTTGGTTGAACTGGTGCTGCTCAACGATGGCAAAGGCCGCTTCGATCAACGGCACAACCTGAGCGACAAAGCGGATCGAACCTACACGGCGGCGCTGGCAGATTTGGACGGCGACCGCGATCTCGACCTCGTGGTGGGCAACGATGCGCCGGACGAAAAGGTCGTGTATTTCAATGACGGCAAGGGACGCTTCAGCTTGGCTGGCACGTTTGGCGAGGCTCGTTGGCCGACGCGCAACGTCACGGTGGTTGACCTCAACAAAGATGATCGCCCCGACATTGTGGTCGCCAATCGCGGCGGCCCGCAGAATCGCAGCGCCAACTACATCTGTCTGAACGATGGGCGCGGACGCTTCCCCGCGTGTCGCGTGCTCTCGTCAGAATCCGCGACGACCATCGCCGCCGGAGACCTCAACGGCGACAAGCTGCCCGATCTGGTTGTGCCGCACCGCGACGGCGGTCAGAGTTACATTTTTATCAATGACGGTCAGGGTGGGTTTGCTGCGAAACACCCGTTTGGACCTGACAAAGCGGCGACGCGGGCGATTGCGCTTGGCGATCTCAACGGCGACGGCAGGCTCGACATCGTGCTCGGCGATGAAGCACGCGGCGGCGCGTCGCTTTACTTCAATCAGGGCGGCCTGAAATTCTCAGAACCTGTCACCATTGCGGAGAAAACGGATATTCCTTACTCGCTGGTCATTGCCGACCTGAACGGTGACAGCCAAGCCGACATTGTGTTGGGGAATGAAAAAACGCCCGGCGCAGTACTCATCAACAACGGCGCGGGTCGCAGCTTCACGCTCGTCCGCTTTGGTGATAACAGCGGCGCGGTGTACGGCCTTGCGATTGGCGACGTCAACGGCGATGGCTCGCCGGACATTGTCGCCGCGCGATCGGGCGCTCCGAGCGTGCTTTATCTCAACTCTCTGACGCTGAAACCAAAATCCAAATGAGGAGGCATCTGCATGTCACTTTCACGTCGCACATTTTTGCAAACCACATTGACCGCGTTGCCTACCGCGACATTGGCCGCTGCACCTGAACAAAACTGGCCGATGTTTCGCGGCCCCGGCGGACGCGGCGTTGCCGACGGCTTTCCCACCAGTCTGACTTGGAATGCCGATCCGGCAGGCAAAGCGTCCGGCGTGTTGTGGCGCGCCGAAGTGCCGGGCTTGGGCCATTCCAGCCCGATCATTTGGGGCAATCGGATTTTCGTCGCTACTGCCGTCCGCCTGTCCGGCAAAGCGCCGTTGAAAATTGGGCAGTACGGCAACAACGATGCGGCGGATGACAACGATGAGCAACGCTGGATGGTGTTGTGCTTCGATAAAAAAAGCGGGCGGCGGCTGTGGGAGCGCACGCTGCATACGGCCAAGCCCGCTGCCTCGCGCCACACCAAAGCGACGCACGCGAATACGACGATCAGCACGGACGGCAAGCGGCTAGTCGCCTGCTTCGGTTCGGAAGGGCTGTATTGCCTAGACCTCAACGGCAAGCTGCTCTGGCGCAAAGACCTCGGCGTCATCAACGTCAGCAAGTACGGCATCGGTTGGGGCTTCGGCAGTTCGCCTGCGCTCTATCAAGACCGCATCGTGTTGCAATGCGACGACCCCAGCAAGCCGTTCATCGCGGCGTTCAATCTGGCTGACGGCAAAGAACTATGGCGCGTCGCGCGCACGGGCGATTGCGAACGCAGTTGGGGCACGCCGCTGATTCACCACGACGGCGCACGCACCCACGTCGTCGCCAACGGCTGGCCGTTCATCGTGGCCTATGACCTGACCGACGGTAAAGAACTCTGGCGGTTGCGCGGCGGCGGCGACAATCCGATTCCTACGCCGTTTGTGGCCGATGGTTTGATCGTCGTGACCAACGCGCACGGCGGCAAAGCTCCGCTGTTCGCCATTCGCCCGACGGCGCGCGGCGACATCTCGCTGGCGGAAGGCAAAACCAGCAACGACGCGATTGTCTGGTGCGCGCCGAATGGCGGCTCTTACATTTCTACGCCCGTGGTGTATGGCGGATATGTTTACCTCGCCAATACCAACGGCGTGCTGCGCTGCTTCGATTTCAAGACCGGCGAAAAGATGTATGAAGAACGGCTGGGCGCGGATGCCACTTGTTCGGCTTCGCTGACGGCGGCGGACGGCAAGATTTATTGCCCGGTTGAAGAAGGCGATGTTTATGTCGTGAAGTCCAGCCCGAAATTTGAAGTGCTGGCGAAGAATGCGATGGGCGAGCCGTGTCTGGCAACGCCCGCGATTTCACAAGGCGTGTTGTATTTCCGCACGGCAGCCAGCTTGATCGCGATCAAGTAGCGAACGTATGAAAAAACCGGAGCGCGGGCGCTGATGTTTTGCGCTTTATGACAAGGTGCGTTTCGCTGAAGTTGTTTACGTGTTGCACGTCTTTCAAAAGAAGTCGAAAACCGGCGCGAAGCTGCCGAAGCGCTACAAGGAATTGATCGAAAAACGTTTGAAGGATGCGGAAAAGGATTACCAGGAAAGGACAGCATGAGCGAAGTAACGAGAGGTTCGGGCAATGTGTTTGCCGATTTGGGTTTCGAGAACGCGCCGCATATAAAATTGCAAGCGCGCCTGAGTTGGCTGGTGAGTGATTTGATTGCAGAGCAAAAACTTTCGCCGCGTGTAGCGGCTACGCGCTGCGGCTGGCCGGTTGAAACCGTGCGGGCCTTGTTGCGTGGTGACTTTCCTGACCTCTCGACAGAAAGCCTGTTGGACGCTATCAAAGGCTTGGCCGCCACGTTAGAGCAGGAAAAGGCACCGGCTAGGACGCGGGCGCGTAAGACGCCGCAAGCTGCGCGCGTGATGGCTTGACGCTCCCCAAAACCGCCCTGGCTTTCACTTGAAAGTAGAGACTCTCAATTATGAACGAAAATCAGTGGGTACCTGTCACGCATGAAAGTTGCAAACACGTCGTTGGACCGTTTTATCACGGCACAAAAGCGCACTTGGCTATAGGCACGCTACTGTCCCCTGGCTACCCCTCCAACTACGAGGAAGGTCGAGTACTCAAAGACCTTTATTTCTCTGCCAACTTAGAGCCTGCCATCTGGGGAGCAGAGTTAGCGATGTCGTTTGCGGGTCTGGAAGGTCGTGGCCACATCTACATCGTCGAACCAACTGGGACATTTGAGGACGATCCCAACCTCACCAACAAGCGATTTCCCGGCAACCCCACCAAGTCATATCGCACGCGCGATCCGCTCAAAATCGTCGGCGTGATCGAGGACTGGCAGGGGCACCCGGAGGAGATGGTTCGTGGGATGATGGATGCTCTACTAGACTTTAAGCGCCGTGGCGATATGTTCATTGAGGATTAGACTCGCAAAGCCGAACAATTCGTTGGGCATCACATCAATTTTTGAGGTACGCCATGTCAGAACAAAACGCTTTCCCTTACACCACCAATCTCAACATTCTGTTTCCGGCGCTGAGCCTGATAGACATCCCTGGCGTTGTGTCGCAGGTGGAAGCGGAGTGGTTCAATCAGACCCTTTGTCAGGTCAACGACTCGGTCGTTCGTCTCGGCGTGATGCAGGGCGAGTATCACTGGCACAAGCACGACAATGACGACGAATTCTTCTTTGTGCTGGAGGGGCGCTTCATCATTGACCTTGAAGATCGGTCTATCGAATTGCAGTCGCAGCAAGGCTATGTCGTCCCCAAGGGCGTCGTCCATCGCACGCGCGCACCGGAACGAGCCATCATCTTGATGGTTGAGACCGCCGCCATCGTGCCAACCGGAGATGCCTAACCATTCAAGTCGCTTCGTGCGTTTAAGGCTCGCCGACGAAGTTCGTGCTTCGATCTTGCCGATCTTCTTTGGCGATGGCATCCCATTTTACAGAGCGGAATGATGATGCTTCGTTACGAGGTGCGAAGCGAGGCAGCGGCTGAGCAGTGAAAATGCTATGACACAAACCGGAAAATTTATGAAGCAAACGATTCGTCTATTCGCAATCCTCTTGTGGCTGAGTTGCGCGTGTGTTTCGGCACTCGCACAGGCGCGTGCTGAAGTGCGCGTAATGAGTTTCAACATCCGCTACGGCACGGCCAACGACGGTGAGAATCATTGGGACAAACGCAAAGCGTTTTTGATTGAGACGATCAAAGCGTTCAAGCCTGATTTGTTGGGTACGCAAGAGACGCTCGGCTTTCAGCGCGATTATCTGGCGGCGCAACTCGCGGGTTACGACGTGCTGGGCGTAGGCCGCGACGACGGCAAGGAGCAAGGCGAAATGACCGCGTTGTATTTCAAGCGTGACCGATTTGAAAAACTCGATGGCGGACATTTCTGGTTGAGCGAAACGCCTGACATTGCGGGCAGCAAAAACTGGGACGCGGCGCTCACGCGGATGGTGACGTGGGTGAAGTTGCGCGATAAACGACAGCCCCGCGCCCGACCGTTGATGTTTTTCAATACGCACTTCGATCATCGCGGCGAACAGGCGCGCATTGAGTCAGCGCGGTTGATACGCCGGCGCGTCGCCGAAGCTACGAAAACCTGCCGCGTAATCGTGACGGGCGATTTCAATGCGGGCGAAGACAATGAAGCCTATCGCGCGTTTTTCAGCGGAACCGATGCGCCCGTGATTGACGCCTATCGTGCGATTCATTCAACGCGATCGAACGACGAAGGTACCTTCTCTTCCTTCAAAGCGACCGAGACGAAAGGCCCGCGCATTGACTGGATTGGAGCTTCGCGCGAATGGCAGACGGTGAGCGCCGCGATTGACCGCACAGCGCGTGAGGGACGCACGCCTTCCGATCACTTTCCGGTCACGGCGGTATTCAAGATGCGGCGCTGACGATTAAGCGACGCCTGTGCATAAAAGAATCGCTGCGCAAGTGAAGCCTGTTTGACCGCTGATAACGCGGATGCAGCGGATCAACGCAGATCAATCCAAAAAAAAGAATCCGCGAAAATCCGCCGCATCCGCGTCATCAGCGGTCAAACTACCTTGAAAACAAATTGCACAGGCTTCAATTAAGCGCATTTAACGGCGAGGCGTCTTTTTCGCGTGCAATGGGTTAGGCGAATCGGCGTTCAGGGAAACGTTGCTTGCGCTTGGCGCGGATATCTTTATCATCTCGCCAACATCTGGCGCTTAACCCATTCGAGCGTCCCGCTCACTTTTCAGGAATTCATTGGAGGTACTTATGAAGAATTTGGGGAAGAGTTTTTTGCCGCCGCTCTATGCGCGCTGTTTAGC
>JABFSD010000247.1 GCA_013140935.1 Acidobacteriota bacterium | reverse complement strand
ACCGAGAGGAACCCAATGGCTGAACCACAACTAAATCAAACTTCGACGAATTGGAAAGACGATCTTACGTCGGGCTTTCTGGTCTTTCTGATCGCGCTGCCTTTATGTCTGGGCATTTCGGTCGCCAGCGGCTATCCGCCCATTGCAGGCATTTTCACCGCCATCATCGGCGGAATGTTGTCGCGCTTTATGGGCGGCGCGCGACTGACGATCAAAGGCCCGGCGGCGGGATTGATCGTGATCGCATTGGGAGCCGTCACTGAACTCACGCAACTCAGCAACGGCGATGCGGTGTTGGGCTATCGGCGTGCGCTCGCCATCGGTGTCGTAGCCGGTGTCTTGCAAATCATTCTTGCCCTGATTGGCGCAGGCGTCGTCGGCAACTTGATGCCTTCGGCTGTAGTCCACGGCATGCTCGCCGCCATCGGCGTCATCATCATTTCAAAACAAGCGCACGTATTGTTGGGCGTCAAACCCGAAGGCAAAGAGCCGTTGCATCTGCTCGCCGAAATTCCGCACAGCATCGCGCATCTCAATCCCGAAGTTTTCGCCATCGGCTTGCTGTCGCTGGCCGTGCTGTTCGGCTTGCCATTCATCAAAGCCAAATTCGCCAAAAAAGTTCCCGGCCAAATGGTCGTGCTGGCGCTGGCCGTACCTTTGGGATTGCTTTTCGATCTCGAACACGAACACGTTTATAACTTCGCGCATCACGCTTTTACCGTAGGGCCGAACTATCTGATTCGCTTGCCGGGTTCGTTGATTAAGGCGATGGCCTTTCCCGATTTCTCGCTGATTATGGCGGGGGCTTCGATCAAATACATTGTGATGTTCACGCTGGTCGGTTCGATTGAGTCGCTGTTGAGCGTCACCGCCGTTGATTCGCTCGACCCCGAAAAACGTTCGAGCGATTTGAAACGCGACCTGCTGGCGACCGGTGTCTGCAACACGCTGGCGTCGGCGATTGGCGGACTGCCGATGATTTCTGAAATCGTCCGCAGCAAAGCCAACATTGACAGCGGCGCAAAAACTTCGTGGTCGAATTTCTTTCACGGTACGTTTCTGTTGTTGGCGGTCGCGTTGATGCCGGGCTTGTTGCAAGAGATTCCTTATGCGGCGTTGGCGGCGATGTTGATTTATACGGGCTTCCGGCTGGCTTCGCCGAACGAATTCAAGCACGCCTATCACGTAGGCCCCGAACAGCTTTTCCTCTTCGTCGTCACGATGGTCGTCACGCTGGCGACGGACTTGCTGGTCGGCGTCGGTGTCGGCTTGATCCTGAAAATCTTGCTGCATCTCAAAAACGGAGCGCCTTTCAAAAGCCTGTTTCGCGCGGTCATTCACGAAAAGCGCGAAGGCGATGCGCTCTTGCTCGACGTACAGGATTCAGCCGTATTCACCAACTATCTGGGTTTGTATAACCGCCTGAACACGCTCGACGATTCGGTCAAACAGGTCATCATCAATTTTGAAAACGCTTGGGTCGTAGACCACACCGTTCTCGACAAATTGCACACGATGAGCAAACGCTGGTCGAGCCGCGAACTCATTCTCACCGGTCTCGACGGACATCAATCCATGTCTGATCACGAACTCGCGGCGCGGCGCCGCTTGCGGAGCGCAACCGCATGAGAACCGAAAGCTCACACGCTAAAGACCACGACGCATCCGCCACGTTGAAACACGCGCTCGATCACGCAGCGCATCTGTTGCCGATGCAAGGGCCGATTGGCGTTTTCATTCATCACAACACGCTGCACGCCTTTCAACACCTGCCGTTTGAGCAAGCCGTCGTCAAAGCGTCAGCGGTTTTCGGCACGAAACCGTTTCTCGACGAAACGCACTATCGGGCTGATTACGAACGCGGTCGCATCACCGCCGCAGACATTGATTTCGTGTTGAACCGCGAACCCGATGCCGCCATCTGGACGCGCGGCCTCACGCGGCGTGCGTTGCGGCGCGCGATGCTCGTACCGGGCTTGCGTTCGCTCACCGCAGAAAACATCGAATGGCTGATGGACGAAGGCGCGTTGCTCGATCAGTTGCGCCGTGATCTCGATGCCGTCACGCGCCAGAACGTCATCGGACGCCAAACCGAAGCCGCCGCGACCAGAGCTTTATTCACTGCGTGCTACCAACGCTATCGGTACACCGCCGATGAAAACGATGCGCCGCAACGTCCGACTCATCCGCGTCAGGCGTTGCAGGCGCATTGTGACGAAGACATCGAAGCAGATTTTCAACCGTTGTTGATTCGCTTGTGCGCGGTCTTTCTCGATCAAGGTCAGGCCTATTGGCCGATGCCCGAACGCGAACGCGGCTTTTATGTCGCCGTGCGCGAACTGTTGCGCAAACCGTTCACGCTCGAACGCGTGCAACTGCGCGGACTGCAACGCGAATGGCACTGGCAAGCCCAACAGCGCATGTCCGCCGAATCCGTCGTCTTGCACTGGCTCGATCAATTCGGCGTAGCGCCCGAAAACTGGGACTCATTCCTCACTGCCGAATTGCTTTGCCTGCCCGGCTGGGCGGGCTTGATGCGGCGGCTGGAAGAAGACCCCAGCCTCGCGCCGCACGAAGCCTTGCCGTGTTCGTTGATGGATTTTCTCGCCGTACGTTTGACGCTGATGGCGGTCGCCGCCGAACAAGTTTGGCAAAACGCCGGACTGGATGGCAGCGTCTGGTCGCACTGGCAACAGTCTTTGCCGACAAAAACTTCGCACGAAGCCGAACACATCGCCGCCGTCGCGCACCTGTTTGACGTAACGCAACTGCTCGGCCTTTCGGCTGGATTGCTCAACTCGTTAAGCGAAGCTGAATTCACCAAACTCGCCGATGAGGTCAACGCCTTTGACGATCTAGAGCGCCGCCGCGTCTGGCATCTGGCTTACGAACGGCAACACGAACGCCTGATTCTCGCGCCGCTGCAAACCCATCGCGCGACGGTTGATCCGATGCGCGACTCGTCAGTGCGTCCCGCTGCGCAAGTGATGTTTTGCATTGACGAACGCGAAGAATCTATGCGCCGCGCGCTCGAAGAGTTCGCGCCCAACGTAGAAACGCTCGGTGCCGCAGGCTTTTTCGGCGTTGCCATGAACTATCGCGGACTCGATGACGCGCACGCCGTCGCGCTGTGCCCGGTTGTCGTTACGCCGCAACACGCCATCGTCGAAAAGCCCGCCGAAGACCACACCGACTTGCACGAACGCCGCCAACAGCGCCGCCAACTGTGGGCGACGCTGACGCATAACTCGTGGGTCGGTTCGCGCACGCTGGTGCGCGGCATGTTGAGTACTGCGGTGTTGGGATTGATTTCGCTCTTTCCGCTCATTACGCGCGTGCTGGCTCCGTTGCGCGCCGGACAGCTTTATCGCTGGTTGGGCGAACGCTTCCTGCCCGACCCGCGCACCGAAGTTACACTGATGCGCCAAGACGCCACCGGCCACGATCTCAACGAAGACTGGATGTTAGGTTTCACTGTGCAGGAAAAGGCCGAGCGCGTCGCGGGCTTGTTGCGCGCGGCGGGCGTGCTGGCAAATCACTCGCGCATCTTCGTCGTGTTGGGACACGGTTCGACCAGCCTGAACAATCCGCACGAATCGGCGCACGATTGCGGCGCGTGTGGCGGACGCCGTGGCGGCCCGAATGCGCGCCTCTTTGCTGCGATGGCGAATCATCCGCAAGTGCGCGAAAAGATGGTTGAGTTAGGTGTGACGATTCCCGCTGACACATGGTTCGTCGGCGGTTATCACGACACTTGCAACGACGACGTAATCTATTTTGACGAAGCCGAGATTCCCGCCACACACGCGGCTGATTTCGCCTTCATTCAAAAAGCTCTCGACGCAGCGCGTGCAGGCAATGCGCTCGAGCGTTCGCGTCGTTTCGAGGCGGCTTATCGTGACGAGACGCCAGCACAGGCGCTGCGCCATGTGCAGGAACGCGCAGACCATCTCGCCGAACCGCGCCCTGAATACGGCCACGCGACCAACGCCGTAGCCTTTGTCGGTCGCCGTTCGCTCACTCGTGGCTTGTTCCTTGATCGTCGCGCGTTTCTGATTTCATACGACGCGACGACTGATGCCGAAGACAAGTCGCTCGCGGCCTTGCTGGGCGCGGCTGGCCCCGTGTGCGCAGGCATCAATCTCGAATATTACTTTTCGTTTGTTGATAACGAAGGTTACGGCTGCGGTACGAAACTGCCACACAACGTCACCGGCTTGGTCGGTGTGATGAACGGTCACGCGAGCGACCTGCGCACGGGGCTGCCCTGGCAAATGGTCGAAGTCCACGAACCCGTGCGCCTCTTGCTGATTTGCGAGACTTCGCCCGAACGTTTTTTGAATGCCGCGTGGCCGAATGCGGGCGTGCGCGAATTGGTCGAGAACCGCTGGATTCGCGTCGTGACTTGCGACCCGGCGGACGGACGCTTGCACGTCTTTCGCAACGGCGCGTTTGAGCCATTCACCGAACGACTCGATAGGCTGCCCGTCGTAGCGAACTCGCCCGCGTGGTTTCAAGGCAAGCTCGAACATCTGCCGATTGTGCGCGTCGCTGCGGCAGCGGCTTGATGCTGAGGCAATGGGAGTTATGGGTGCGATAGGAGCTATGGGAATTACGACACTCAATCCCATAAATCCCATCACTCCCATCACTCCCATCAAGCCACCCAAGAGAAAATTTTATGGAATTACCCTATCTGCTCATCGCAATCATTTTTCTGCCCGGCCTGCTCTTTGCCGCACTCGGCTTGAGTTGGTTACTGGGCGCGTCGCCGCACGAACGACTCGTCGCGCGACTGACCAAAGCCTGCTACGTGATTGGCACTTTGGGCATCGCGTGGCTGGGCGTACGAATGCTGGCTACCGGGCAAACCGTTGTGCGTGCTTCGCTCGGCGATTGGTTCACGGTCGAGCAATATCATTTCCCGCTGGCTTTCGTGTTGGATGGCATCGCCTTTCCGCTCGTCGCGCTGACCGTCGTATTGGTCGGCACGGTCGCAGCGTTCTCGCAAAGTTACCTGCATCGTGACGAAGGCTATCTGCGCTTTTTTCTGCTGCTCAATCTGTTCGGCTTCGGCGCGCTGTTGCTGTTCACGGCTGCGACGGTGGACTTAATTATCGGCGGCTGGGAACTCGTCGGACTCACGTCGGTTTTGCTGATCGGGTTCTTTCAGTTTCGGGACGAGCCGGTTTACAACGCGCTGCGCGTCTTTCTCGCCTATCGCGTATGCGACATCGGCCTGCTGACCGGAGCCGCGCTCTTGCACATTTATCACGTACCCAGCGCGTTCGCCGAATGGCATACACATGAGTTGTCGCCCGTCGTAGCAAGCGTCATCGGCTTGTTGTTATTGCTCGCCGCGATGGGCAAAGCCGCGCAAGTGCCTTTCTCTGGCTGGTTGCCGCGCGCGATGGAAGGGCCTACGCCGTCGAGCGCGATTTTTT
>JABFSD010000774.1 GCA_013140935.1 Acidobacteriota bacterium | reverse complement strand
GAATAGCCCCATTCGTTGTCATACCACGAAAGAATCTTGACCATGTTGCCGCCGATGACTTTGGTGTTTTCGGCATCCACGATGGACGAATAAGGATTCTTCTTAAAGTCAGAAGACACCAGCGGTGCCGTCTCAAATTGCAGAATGCCTTTGAGTTCGCCGTCAGCCGCCGCTTTCAATACGGCGTTGACTTCTTCGGTCGTCGTGGCTTTTTCGACATCCATTACCACATCCACCAGCGAAACGTTCGGCGTAGGCACGCGCACCGCGATGCCGTCGAATTTGCCCTTGAGTTCGGGCAGCACCAGCGAGACGGCTTTGGCCGCGCCGGTCGAGGTCGGAATCATCGAGAGCGCAGCGGCCCGCGCGCGGCGCAAGTCTTTGTGCGGGAAATCGAGAATGACCTGATCGTTCGTGTAAGAGTGAATCGTCGTCATCAACGCTTTCACGATGCCGAATTTTTCATGAATGACTTTCGCCACGGGCGCAAGACAGTTCGTCGTGCAGGAAGCATTTGAGATGACGTGATGTTTGGCGGGGTCATAAGACTTTTCGTTGACGCCCATCACGATGGTGATGTCTTCGTTTTTGGCGGGCGCGCTGATGATGACTTTCTTCACGCCATCGCGCAGGTGCGCAGCGGCTTTGTCGCGGTCGGTGAAATGTCCGGTTGATTCGATGACGATCTCGCAACCGAATTCGCCCCACGGAATTTTCGCGGGATCGCGTTCGGCGAAGACACGAAAGCGGTCGTTGCCGACCTTGATCGAAGTGTCGTCCGCTGAAATTTCGTAATCGAGATTGCCCAGAATCGAATCGTATTTGAGCAAGTGCGCCAGTGTCTTGGTGTCGGTCAAATCGTTGACCGCGACGAAATCAATATCCTTTGAGCCAATTGCCGCGCGCAATACGTTGCGCCCGATGCGGCCAAAGCCGTTGATACCTACTTTGATACCCATTGCTTCTCCTTAAACGTGAGTTGAATTGTTGGAAATGGTTGCTGTTTCAAGCCGCCGCCAGTCGTGATGAAGAAGGGAGCCAACAGCTTGAAGGCAGGCAAGGTAACTTTCAGCCGCGCGCAGTGTCAAGAATCACAACCATTAGCCGGATAAGTCATAGCAATCACCGTATAAATGCCTCGGCGATCTATGACGTTCAGCGCGCTTAACCACTTGATGGCACACCGTTGTGCCATTTTAACGACACCACAAACACCACAAAATCTAGTGCCACGTGTTGGCGCGCTCACAACGCGACACGGGGCGCTTTCTAATGCGGCGCTGCCCCGTGTTGCGCACTCGAAATGGGCAAAAAACTAAATTTTCTTTGCCTGCTATCACTTACCGTAAACCACAAGATATTGGCGTAAATACTGTTTGACAGGCTGCATTTAGTGGCCTATATTCCCGCCCGTTCAACAGCCGAACGGAAGCAAAACTTCACGATTCGACGCTATCTCAGAATGATTTTCCCTGCACACGCCCTGGATTGGTGTTAGGTGTTGGTGAGGCGCTTACCACAAGATATTGCGTATTGGTGAGCTAGCGCAGTGGAGCCTAATTCGGTTCTTTCAGTTGAATATCTTTCCTATCATCACCCAATAAATAGGTTGTCACAGATCGCGTCCCCCTCACGGAACTGTGGTCGGAGAGGTGCGTCACTTTTTCGTTTTTTGTCACAGGGCAAAGTCTCCCAGAGTCTTTTTGCCCACCCTCGTTTCCCCATAAATAATTCACGTAACGTCAAGAGAGAAAAAAGGAAGGCAGGACTGTAAACACCATGAGTGTCAGCAAACAGAAAATGGTCGAACTGACCAATCCATTCAAAAAACCGCTCGGTATCAACGCTCAACAAGTCGTAGGCAAACGCTATTCGCTGAAAGACCTCAAAGGCAACGCGCTCGAAACGTGGGACGACATCGTCAAGCGCGTCGTCTTTCACGTAGCCAAAGCTGAAACCAATAGTTCTAAACGAGAAGAGTTCATCACGCACCTGATGCGCCTGATGGACGCGCGCGCCTTCGTGCCCAACACGCCCTGTCTCGTGAACGCGGGCAAACCCAAAGGACAACTCGCCGCCTGTTTCGTGCTGCCTGTGCCCGATTCGATAGACGGCATCATGGAACACGCCAAATACTGTGCGCTGATTCACCAGTCAGGCGGTGGTACAGGAATGACCTATGAATTGTTGCGTCCCGCTGGCACTTCAGTCGGCGAAGGCCGCGGCGTGGCTTCAGGCCCCGTGTCGTTCATGCAAATCGTCAACACGATGACCGAAACGGTGAAACAAGGTGGCGTGCGACGCGGCGCGAACATGGGCATCCTCGCCGTAGCTCATCCCGACATCCTGCGTTTCATTCACGCGAAGAACGATCAAAAGAGCCTGACCAATTTCAACATCTCGGTAACGATCAGTGACAAGTTCCTGCAAGCCGTCGAAAACAACGAATGGTTTCAAGCCGAATTCGACGGCAAGCCCTGGGACGTGGCGATTCACGACCCCAAAGCCAATGACGGACAGGGGGGCGATTACACCTATCAAGGCCAATTGCCTCCGCAACCCGGCATGGTTTACGCGCCAGACATTTGGGAACGCATCATCTCTTCGACGCACGCTTGGGCCGAGCCGGGTATCATCTTCATTGACAACGTAAACAAGCATAATCCGTTGAAAAATTCGATGGGTTTGAAGAAGGCTTCTAATCCTTGCGTGACAGGCGAGACGAAAATTTTCACAGGTGAAGGTGTGTTCACGGCGCGCGAACTTTTTGAAAAACAGAATGACGTGGAAGCCGTGATTGACGGACGTTTCGGCCACGCGCAAAACACGACTTCGGCTTCGGCGGTATTCTGGACGGGGCGCAAGCCGGTCTTTCGTCTCGTAACGAACGAAGGCTACACGCTGCGCGCCACGGGCAATCATCAAATCATGACGCCCAGCGGTTGGGTCGAATTACAAGACCTGCAAGCGGGCGACAAAGTTCACATCCTCAATCGCAAAGGCGGTTTCGGCGCACAAGGCTCGCTCGAATTCGGTCGCGTGTGGGGTTGGTTGGTCGGCGATGGACATTTCACCGGCAAACAGGCCGTACTCAGTTTTTATCACGAAGACCGCGAGTTAGCGGCGCTCTTTAGTTCTTACGTCGAAACGCTGGCGGCTCCGCTGACGGTGGGAGATCGTGGTTCTTACCCCATCGCTCCGGTTGCCATACCGCAACGCAAGCTGCTTACGGTGAGCAGCCAAAGGCTCGCCACGCTTTGCCGCCAGGAAGGCATCGCCCCCGAACAAAAGCTGTCAGTTCCGCAGATCGTGTGGACTGGCAGCGAAGAGATGCAACGCGGCTTCCTGCAAGGTCTGTTTTCAGCAGACGGCACGGTTCACGTAGACGCACTCAAAGGCAATCACGTGCGGCTGACTTCCATCTCTGAATCGCTCCTGCGCGAAGTGCAACAGTTGCTGCTCAACTTCGGCATCGCTGCCACGCTTTATCAAAATCGTCGTGAGGCGGGGCCGACGCTGCTACCCGACGGTCGCGGAGGCAAGCAGATTTATCAAAGCCAGGCGCGGCACGAATTGCATTTCTCGAAAGCCAATCTCGAGGCCTTCGCCGCCGAAATCGGTTTTCTCAACAGCGATAAGCAAACGAAGTTGGAAACGATTCTCACGCGACGCAAACGTCGCCCCAACAATGAAAACTTTTCCGCCGTCGTAAAAGCCATCATTGCCGACGGCGAAGAAGACGTGTTCGATCTGACCGAACCGTTGACGCATTCGTTTATCGCTAACGGCATCGTCGTACACAACTGCGCCGAACAGATGCTGCACGATTACAACGCCTGCAATCTTGGTTCGATTGACGTAGCGAAATACTACGACGAGCTGACCGACGACATGGATTGGGAGCGTTTCGGCAAAGACGTTTATTGGTGCGTGCGCTTTCTCGACAACGTGATTGACACCTGCGCGTGGCCGTTGCCGCAAATCGAAGACACCGTGAAACGCACACGCCCCGTCGGCTTGGGCATTATGGGCTTCGCTGATTTGTGCCTGCACAAACGCGTTACTTATGGCAGTGAAGAATCTGCCTTGCTGGCTGAACACATGATGCGCATCTTCCGGCAGGCTTCGTGGAAGGCTTCGCTCGAACTCGGCGCGGAAAAAGGCGTGATGCCAGAGTTCGAGCCGAATCGCGATCTCTATGAAAAACTGGTTTACGACGAAGTCGGCCTGGATCGTTCGTTGCCGCTCACGCCGCGCAACTATGAAGTCACGACGGTTGCGCCGACCGGTACGATCTCGCTCGTCGCCGAAACCAGCAGCGGTTGCGAACCGAATTTTTCATACGCATTCGTACGCCGCGACACCATCGGCACGCGCACTTACGCGCATCCGATTGCAGCTAAAGCGTTGGGCATTGACGTAGATCAAACCAATCCAGAATCCATCGCCGCCGCCGCGCAGGCCATTGTCGAGAACCGCGACAAGCTGCCTGAATACTTTGTGGATGCGCTCACGCTCGACCCCGACAATCACTTGCGCGTGCTCAAAGCCTTTCAAGATCACGTAGACAATTCGATCTCGAAAACCGTCAACGCCCCGTCGAGCTATTCAGTCGAAGACACCGACCGCGTACATCGTCTGGCGTGGAAGATGGGCGTCAAAGCCGTCAGCTATTACCGCGACGGTTCGCGCGACGGACAAGTACTCACGGCGATGACAACGGAAAAGAAAGAAGAGCCGAAAGTAGAAGCGGCTCAGGCTGAAGTCGCAGCCGTGGCAAAGGCTCCGGCGGTCGTGAAAGCTGAAACGCCGACGCGCCCGAAAGTCGAACGTCCGCGCGAATTGCTGGGCGCGACATGGCAGGTTCCGTTTGATGGGCAGAACCTTTACGTCACAATCAATCACGACGGACAGCGCGTGTTAGAAGTGTTCGCTACCGGCGCGGGGCTTTCAGTCTCGGTCGGCTTGCTTGCTTCCAAGATGCTGCGCGGCGGTTTCGAACCCGAAGAAGTCGCCAACAGCTTGAGCAAAGTCATCGGCAATCATTCGGTCTGGTTCAACGAACGCCTTTGCACTTCGTCTGAACAAGTCGTCGCCGAGTGCATCCGTCTGACCAAACGCCGGCTGGCGCATCAACCCGATTCAGCGCGCGCGTTGAAAGCTATTGCGCCTGTCGCAGTTCAAGCAGCGCCCGCCGCTGCGAAACCTGCGCAAGGCAAATTCGCTGCGGTGTGTCCTGAATGCAATTCGGAAAACATGATCGTCGAATCAGGCTGCGTGCGTTGCGGCGATTGTGCGTGGAGCAAATGCAGTTAAGGGAAAATCGTGTAGCGCAGGTTCGTAACCTGCGCTACACGATTCCCGCGCTAAAGAAGAATCAAACCGCTACAGTAATAGACTCTTTCATCAACGCTTCGATCTCACCGACTTCTTTCGGCACACCGGTC
>JABFSD010000828.1 GCA_013140935.1 Acidobacteriota bacterium | reverse complement strand
GTTATAAAGTTTGCGCTGCTTCGGTTCGAGTTCGCAAAACAGCGTTTGCTCGACTTTGGCGGGTAACTCTTTGGCGACTTGCGATTTGGTACGCCGCAAGATGAAAGGCCGTAGCGCCTCGGCGAGCAGCTTGCGCGTTTCTTCGTCAGGGTTGCGCGCGCCTTCGCCCGACAGCTTGAACACCGACGAAGCGCCCAGCATACCGGGATTCAGAAACTCGAACAGGCTCCACAATTCGCCCAGATGGTTTTCAATCGGCGTACCGCTCAACGCGAGCTTGTGACTACCGTTCAACAAGCGCACGGCTTTGGCCGAAGCCGTCGTCGCATTTTTGATGGCCTGCGCTTCGTCCAAAATCACGTAATCGAAATTCACGTCTCTAAACGTCACCGCGTCGTTACGCAACGTGCCATAAGTCGTAATGATCACATCGTAATTGTCGAACTTATCCGTCGTCTTATCGCGCTGTGCGCCCGTGTGTTCCAGCACGCGCAACTTCGGCGTGAACTTTGCGGCTTCGGCCTTCCAGTTAAAAACGAGCGACTTGGGAACGACGACGAGAGACGGAGAGAGGGAGAGACTCAAAGAAGGAGAGACATTGCCGTTCGCTTGCATCACCTCACTGGTCTTCTTTCCGTTTTTGCCCTTTGCCACATTGCCTGACACCTCTGTCTCTCTGTCTCTCCGTCTTTCTTTCTCTCTGTCTTCTTCACGCAACACGCGCCGCGCTTCGAGCAGCGCCAACACTTGCGCGGTTTTGCCTACGCCCATGTCGTCGGCGAGGCAACCGCCAAAACCGAACTCGTTGAGAAAGTTCATCCAGCCGAGTCCTTCTTTTGGTAAGGGCGCAATTCACCGACGAAATTCGCGGGTTGTTCGGCGGCGGCTACGCCTTTGAAGGTGCGAATGCGGTCGCGCGCGGCGGCAAAGGCCGCGTCGTAATCGGCTTCGGGTTGCGCCGCCAACAATGCATCGAGCACCGCGACCTGGCTTTTGGTGAAGCGAATGTGATCGTCTTGCGGTTTGCCCAGATTCATCAACAGGCCGAACTTGTTGAGCCACTCTTCGGGCAAGGTGCCGAACGTGCCGTCGTCGAGTTTGACGACGCTTTCACCGCGATGCAGCGCGGCGAGCAATGCGGGCAGGCTCGCGGTCGTCTCGCCGAAATTCACTGAGCCGTGCAACTCGAACCAGTCAATGCCCGATTGCACGTTGATCTTGAATTCGCCCGCGCTGCGAAAGACTTTGCCTTCGGCTTCGACGTGCCAGCCCAGGGCGACCAACGCGCGCACGGCTTTGGGCAACCGATTGGGAGCGATGTCCCAACCCGCTTCCCTGACATAAAAATCCGGCAGTTTATACTTGAAGCCATTTTGCGCCAGCGTGTTTTGCGCTTCGGTCTCAAAGGGGCGATCACGCAGGATGAAACGTTTCGCTTCGGCTTCATAAAACCCGCGCGCCGCGTGATCGCTACGCACGACGCGGCCTTCGTAATCAAAACTCAACACGCCGCGCAAGCGATCGGGCTGAAAGCCCACCGCCATCTTTTCGGGTTTGCGAATCGTCAACAACGGACGCGGCCTCACGTTGACTTCTTCGTAACGGTAATCTTCGGGCAAATCGAGCGGCGGCAAATCAGGGTAATGCAACAAGGTTTGCAACAACTCTTCGCGCTGGTCATAAGGCACGAGGATGCGCGTCTCGCGGCGCATCAGCGCAATCCAGTCGAACGCGCCGTGCATATCAACGCGCGCCGCCAGCTTTTTCGTGAACAGAAAGCCACTGCCCAACAGCACCAAAGGTTCGTTGAGCGACATCGTTTCTTCGCCGCGCGCCAGCACGCCGCGCAATTCCCACCCTTCCGGCGTAGGCTCGACCGCCAACCGAAAATCCCACGGCGCACCAGCATCCCATTGCGGTACTGCCCAATGCGGTTCAGACAAGTTGCTGCGTTCGCGCAAGCGCCCCCGCCCCGATTCAAAAATCAGCGGCAACACCATTTCCGGCAAAGGCGTATTCAACCGCACCCGATTGGGCAGGTTGTTAGCGCGGTCAGCGTGTCCGTAACTGTATGTCGAGTAATAGCCATCCTGGCCGTAATGCTGCACGGCACCGGCGCAATAAGCGAGAATCTGCCGATCATGCGCGTCGTGGATGAGCGCGAGTTGCGTGCGCGTGATGGGTTTATTTTTCGGTACGCCCCACGCGCCGTCTTTCTTGCGGTCGCGGTAAAGAATTTCGATGACCGGTTGCCCGCCCGACAACGTACTCGGCACATCTAGCACGTAAAGCACTTCGCGCGCGGCGGGCCAATCGGATTTCACACCTGCCAACACCGCCGCGTCTTTTGCTTCTTTTCCCAATCCAGCGAGTTGATCTTTCCACGTAAGCGTTCGGGGCTTGAGCGCGCTTTTGGCATTGATGAAATCTTTCAAGCCCGACAGCACACTGTTGAATCCCGCACCCAGAGGCCCTACCGGCCCGGCCAACGCCGCGTCGTCTTCGTCCTCGTCTAATTCATCATCCCAGTCGTTTTCGTCGCCCCACTCCTCTTCGTCTTTCGGCTCTTCGAGCGTGAAGCTGAGCCTGCTCCATCCGTCCTCGCCTTTCAGGTGGCCGTCACGTTCCGCCGCCATGACGACGGCCCACAGGTGCTTGCACGGAGCCATGCCCTGCGCGACGGGGCATTCACAACTGCCGAGAATGTTGTGCTTTTCGCGCGTCAGCGTGACGGCGTAATCTTCGCTGCCGCTGACAACGGCCTGCACTTCCCACGGATCGGAAAACGTGATCTTGATGCCGCCATTGGCCTGATAGTATTGGACGCCGCGCGCGCGCACGGCTTGCTCGAAGTAGCGGGATAATTCCTGCGTTAAAGACATGTAAGACGCCTCAATATACAACCACGAGGGATGCGGAAAAGAGCCATTGTGCTAAGGGCTGCCATTTCCGTCAATCACCTTTTGCATCTTTTTAGCCGGACCGTTAGCCGGACCGTTAGCCGGAAAGAAATTTCCTCATAGGACGCGAGGCGGCGGCTTCGGCGTTGACGCCTCGGTGAGGGTCGCTTACAGTCCGCCCATCAGATCAGTCAAAGCATCATGTGATGCTTAATAGCAGCTAGCTCCCAAGTTTTTTTTCTTTCCTGTCGTATGGCTAACGAGAAGTGAGTTCCGAAAAACGTTCCGTTGCCCGTTTCGGATTTTCGTAAGTCAGATCAAGGTCAGGCGTGTCAATGGTCGCGTCAGCGGCTTCGTCAGAGCCTCGTCAGTGCGTCAGTGAAAGATATGAAAGTTATGAAAGATATTCAGTGGCAAGATTCACAGCCCCCACTGTGGCAATTGCTTTTGTCGAAACAAGCCTGAAAGCCGAGGTGTGTTGTGCCCAAATTCCAGATTCATCCGCTGCATCAGCTTCACGCGGGCAACGAAGAAATCCTATCTGAACTTACCGTACTGGTGCGGGATAGACAGCCGGAGAGAAGTCGGCTCGTCAGTACGCTGATTACCGCTGGTGGCGCATGGCCCGTGCCCCTTGCCAGCCATTTCGCGACGGCGTTGCCTGACCAGTGCGCCATTGCGGTGCTTGATCTAGGTGCGCCTCCGGTGCCCGATGGCTCGACGGCGGAACTGATGAAGCGCCTGAAAGCACGTGGTTATTCCATCATCGCTTATGAAAACGGCACGAGTGCCTGGCCGATAGGGTTGCGCTGTCAGGCGTTGTTGTGGGGCGCTTCGTGGATCTTCGACAGTGCGCAACCGGATTTCGCGCAAAAGTTCTCTGACAGCCTCACGCGGTTGTTGCAGGAAACCGCCCTTCGTCAGGCAGACGAGCGCAACTGGAAGCAAGAGATGAAACGGCTCGGACTGGTGGGCGAGAGTCAGGCGATGATTTCCGTGTTTCAAAGCGCCGCGCGGGCCGCAGCGTTGAGCGATCTCACGACACTCATCACCGGCGAAACCGGAACGGGCAAAGAACTCATCGCGCGCGCCATTCATCAACTCGATCCCAAGCGGCGCAACGGCCCTTTCATCGCCGTCAATTGCAGCGCCATCAATGCCGGTGTGGCCGAAAGCGAATGGTTCGGCCATCGGCGGGGCGCTTTTACCGGCGCAGAACGCGACCGCAGCGGACTGATTCGCGCCGCGCACAAAGGCGTGCTGTTTCTGGATGAAATCGGCGAAATGGAGTTGGCGTTACAAGCCAAGTTGCTGCGCGTGTTGCAAGAAAGCCGCGTGCTGGGCGTAGGCGAAGACCGCGAACATTCCGTTGACGTGCGAGTCATAGCCGCCACCAACCGAGACTTGAAAGCGTCGGTGCAAACCGGCCACTTTCGCGCCGATCTGTTCCATCGCCTCAATTTGCTCTCGTTGCATCTGCCTTCGCTCCGGCAGCGGCTGACCGACTTGCCCGCGCTGGTCGAACATTTTCTGGAAAAACATGGAACGGCTGCCTCTTATCGGATCGGTTCCGATTTTCTGGCGGCGCTGGCTCTGGTTGAGTTGCCCGGCAACGTGCGTCAATTGGAAAACGTCGTGCGTTGGGCCATGGCAAACAAGTGTGACGAGATTCCGCTCAACCTGAGCGACTTGCCGCGCGAACTGCTGGAACAACTCGCAGAATGCAGCGCCGCGCGCCCTGCCGTCCCGCCTTCGTCTGCGAACCCGTGCCACAGCATTGCGACACTGACGACGGACGACACGGACGATAGGCCGCCGACGGAACTGCAAGGCTGTTTAACCCAGTTGCTGCGCGCGCAAGGCTGGACGCTCGCCCAATCGCTCGATTGTTGCGAAAAAATCCTGCTGGAATCGGCGCTGCAACTCACGCACGGCAATCAAACGCAAACAGCTAAATTGCTGGGGCTGACACCGCGCAGCGTTTACAACAAAGTTCGCCACCATCACCTGCCACACTGAGGAAAAAGTTTTCCGCCTTTCACCCAAGATTGCCGGAAGCGGGTTTCCGGCGGGCTAAGGCTGACCGCCTCACACGTCCTCTCACATCAACGCCAACCCTTACAAATCAGCCGTTTCGCGGTTCCGCCGCGCTTCTTCACTTGCGGCACGCCCCTTGCTAAAACAACGGCGTCGTCAGGCCGTAATCGAAAACGAGAAACCATTGAGGGCTGCTTGTGAATATCAGGAATGAATGGGTCAGTTTCAAAATCGGCGACATTTATTTTCCCGATCCGCAACAGGTGGCGTTCGAGCGGCATAAAGACGACTTGCTCGACGGCAAAGTCGCGGACTTGTCAGACCACGGTTTGCTCAAAGAAGTTTTTGCCGTCGTCGAAGTCGAAGGAATAGAGCAACCGGTCATCGTGCCGGTAGACCGTTTGTCAGGCCCCGCGCCGGAGATGAGCGCCGGAGAAGAATGAATGATCAATTTCGGCCCACGTTTCATTGTGCCGCGCATTCGCGTGCAGCGCGTCCCCACCGGAGTCCGGGGA
>JABFSD010000198.1 GCA_013140935.1 Acidobacteriota bacterium | reverse complement strand
ACAATTTGATCTCCGCCAGCGGCAAGCCCCACGCGACGGGATCCCATACTTTCTGCGCAGCTTTCGTCTCGGTTTTCTGGTTCATCAACCAGACGTGACTAACTGCGCTTTTTCTATCAACGACTTATACGAAAAATGGTAGTGGCTACCGATGCGCGCGCGCCAGCACACTCCTACAATCCGGTTGTCTCGTCAGGGCTGTGATCCTACCCCGAACCACGCGTGACGCTGACATACGTTCAGACATCCCGCCTTTTATGAGCCGTCCCCTTACGTACGCGCGGCTCCCCCAAACTCTCTCTCTCTCAATGCGTATGGCTTGTACGCAGTCCGAGGTGTTCATTATGGATAGCGGTTTAAAGTCTTTTATGGTGTTGGCGCTGGTAGGCGGCATTCTCGTGATTTACGGCATTGCCTCGATTATCGGCAAACCGTAAGCAGCGCCTTTCAAACGTCACGCCAGCCGATCATTTCGACGCCCAATCGTTGCAAATGGCCGGGCCACGCGGCGTCGAGCAACGCCGCCAGTTCCCCATCGCCGCGATAGGCGGGATAAGGAAAGTTCGCTTGCGCGCTGGGGTGCAAGGCAACTTCGGTAACGCCGCCGGGCAACAACGCCAGATCGCGCAACAGCGCCGCGCCGTCGTAATGCCCCGCATGACGAAAGCCCAGAAAGTGAGCGTTGCGCCGCAAGCCGCTGGCCGGCGTGAGCCAATTCGAAACGAACAAAGAAGCATGGAGCGCGCTGCCTGAAAGGCGTCGCGCCGTTGCCGAATGCCTCTCGCGCGGCCAACGCAACGCGGGAATGCCGTAATCACGACACAACCGCACCGCAATCGGATAGGCCAACGGGAAGCCGTGCAAATGCTGGTGGCTGTCGGCGTGGCGCAACGTCAATCCGGCGTTGCGCAGCGTTTCGATTTGCGTGCGCCATTCGTTTTCGACTGCGCACGTCACGGCTCGTGGATGCAACAGCCAACGTTTGAGCAACGCGCCGCGTCCGGCCAATTCACCTTGCGCATTAGTGAGCCATGGATGGGAAGAGGGCGGGTTGAGCGGCGCGCCTTCGACGACGTTGAGATGTATGCCCGCGTCAATGTGCGGATGCTGAAGCAGAAATGACACGGCGGTATTCACGCTGTCGCCGTTCGCTAATACCGATACGCTGGACAGGCGTTGGGCTGAAATCAATTGTTCGACGGCTTGATTGACGGCTTCGCACAAGCCGTAATCATCGGCGTTAAAAATCAGTTGCTTCGACGAATTCATGGCGACCAGTTTACTGAATAATGTCGCTCAATGCCTGAATCTGGTCGCGCACCCAATAAAGCCAAGGGTTGAGCAATTCGCTCTGCCCGTCGAGCAACAAAACGCCCAGCACGGTTACGGTCAGCGCATTGGTCACCGCCCGCGAATAATTTTTCATCCACAAGCGCGCCGCCAGCAAAGCCAGCGCATACCCCATCATCAACAAAACTTTGTGATCAATGCCGAACCACAATGAACGATTCGCAGCTTGTTCCGCGTCACCGGCGGCGACGTTGAAGGCGTGTTGCGTACCCCATATTTCAGGCTGGCTGCGCCCGGCGATGCGCGCAAACAACTGTTGCGTAACGGCGCGATGCGAAGTCAGGCTGAAAGCGAGCGCCGCCCGATTGAGCAACGTCAAGTCGCCGCCATATTTTTGTTCGGCCTCTTCCAAACCTTCGGTGAGCAACGAAACCTGCGGATCGAATTGATAAGCCGGTTTTTCGCGCCGCGCCCGTGCGATCAAGTCGCTGGCCGCCAATAGATAAGTCACCGCCGCAGCTTTTTTATCGGGCAACTGCGCGGCAGCGTTCGCCAACACGCTTTCGCTTTGCCCAGCGTTGCCATACCAGTGTGGCAACAAATGCGCGGCATAAGCGCTGTGCAGGTAAAAATAATAAGGTTCAATCGCGGTGCCCTGTTTGTACCATTGCGTCACTTGCGCCAACGGCAGATTTTGCAAGCGCCCCAATTCGAGCATCGTCGCATAAAGGTGCGGGTCTTGCGCTTGCGCTCCGCCGCTCAAACTGAGCGCGCGTTCGACCAGCGCCAGTCCCTCTTTCAGGACTTCGCGTGGCGCAGCAGGCAAGCCGCGCAAGTCGGCGGCGGATTGCACGCCCGAAGAAAGCGCCGCCATGTTTTGGCCCAACGCAATCAGCGGCGTCACGTCACGCGGCTGCGTTTCAGACCAGCGACGCAGCTTGGCCAAATGGATTTGCCATTCGTTTTGCGAGAGCGATTGCACCGGACGCAAGCCCTGATAAAAAACTGCGAGCTTCCAGTCGCCGCCCGCGATGCGTTCGTGCCGGGCGCGCAATTCCGTCGCCATCGAGGCCAGCAAATCGAAACGCTCGCGTTGCAACAAGCCGTTGATTTCGCGTACGTAAGACGGCACGGCGTCTGCCGGTTCGATGTCGGCACGGCTGGCCGAACGCAACGATTGCCCCAGCGCCGCAAAATTGCCGCGTTTGAGTTCCGCCCATAACGACGGATGTTTCGTCGTCACGTCGCGGATCAACCAAACCGCCGCGCACAAAAAGATCAACCCGAATAACGCCGAATTGGAATAAGCCCCTTGCGCATTTCGATCTCGAATGTCGAGGCTGTAAGCAGGATTAGGTTGTGACCGTTTCATAAGGTATGGAGCAAGTGAACGGCCGACGCCCTAGCAGTTCGTTCGTCAAAGATACGCGAAAAAGAAAAGGCGGGGATGAGGGGTTGCGAAAGGCGGTAGAGAACCCGGAAGGCAAAAACTTTGAAAACTGCTGAACGCCTGACCGAAATCGGAGCGGCTCGCGCGGCGCAGATTATGCACACCTGACCGACGCAAGCCAGATTTTTTTCCGCGCTGCGACGCGCAGCTCGTGACACCGGCAGTTTTCTTTCACTGCCGTTTGGCTACGCCTTGTATGACGCCGCCCTGTACGGTTTGCAACAAGTTGATCTCGCGCCCCGCATTATTCATCACCAGCTCGAACCGCGCGCCCGTACCCAAAATGAGCGCGCCCGTGCAATCGTTGCCTACGACATAGCGCCCCAGCGTCGTTACCGTCGGCGTCACGACGCCGTTGTAATTTTGCGCAACGACCAACGTCGCAGCGCCGTTGCTTTCCAGCGTCAGCAAGCCCAACGCAGCATAAGGCCCTTCGTTATTGCCCGCGACGGTTTCACCGGTTAATGACAAAGAATAAAAGCCAGGCAGCAAATCTGCGCCGCAAGCGCGCGTGCGTGACGGAATAGCCTGTGCCTGCACTGCCGTCATCGGCTGCCTCACATAACGCGCCACCAACAACGTAGCGCAGACACCCAACATAAAAGCCATCAGATGCGTTTTCATACGAAGCTCTCCTTTTAGTGAGAAGTGAAAAGTGAAAAGTGAAAAGTGAAAGACATCTCCTATGGCAAAAACTTTTCACTTTTCACTTTTTGCCAAATCCGCCGCCGCCCGGCGTCTCGATCACAATGCGATCTCCACTCTTTGCTCGCAGCGAAAACTTGCCTCGCAGCTTGCGTCGTTTGCCGTCACGTTGAATCAACATGGCAGTTCCGCGCTTCCCTTCCGCGCCGCCTTGCAAGCCATAAGGCGCTCCCGTGCGGCGATCTGCCAGCAACGAAAGCTGCGCATCTGTGAGCAATTCGATTTCACGAATCGTTCCGTCGCCGCCCCGATGCAATCCTTCACCGCCCGAACCGCGCCGAATCGCATAACGCCGCACGCGCAACGGATAAGCATATTCAAGTGCCTCAATCGGCGTGTTCAGCGAGTTGGTCATATGCGTATGCACGGCCGAAAGCCCGTCAGCATTGGGTCGCGCGCCCATTCCGCCGCAGATCGTTTCGTAATAAGCGAATTCCCTTTCGCGCGTTGCATCCCATCCGCCGATGGTCAGATTATTCATCGTGCCTTGCGAAGCCGCCGGAATGCGATCAGGCGCGGCTTGCGACAAAGCCTTGAGCAATACATCCACGATGCGTTGTGCGGTTTCGACATTGCCGCCCGCGACCGGTGAGGGATGTTGCGCATTCACAATCGAACCGCGCGGCGCAGTCACCGTCAGCGGCGCGAGAATGCCTGCGCTGGCCGGAACGTCACCGACCAACAAACAACGAAACACGTAATAGACCGCCGACACGGTGATGGCTTCGACCGCATTGATCGCGCCGCGCACCTGTTTATCGGTGCCCGTGAAATCAATCACCGCCGCATCCCCCTTGATCGTAATCGTCACCGCAATGCGAATCGGTTGATCAATTTCGCCGTCATCATCCAGCCAATCTTCTGCCGCGTAAACGCCATCGGGCAGCGCGCGCAATTCCGCCCGCATCAACCGCGCGGCGTAATCAACCAGATGATTCGCATACGTGTCAGCCTCTTTGAATCCATACCGCTCAATCATTTCAAGCAAGCGCGCTTCGCCAATGCGCAATGCGCCGAGTTGCGCGGCGAGATCGCCCTCACGCTCTTCGCGCCCGCGTACGTTGGCTAAAATCAATTGCCAAATTTCTTGCTCGACTGCGCCGCCACGTACGATGCGCATCGGCGGAATGCGCAAGCCTTCCTGATAAATTTCAGTCGCCGCGCCCATCGAACCCGGCGTCGCTCCGCCAATGTCGGCGTGGTGTGCGCGATTCGCTACGTAAAACATCGGCTTGCGACTTCCGGCTTCCGCAAAGATCGGCGCGACCATCGTCACATCGGGCAAGTGCGTACCGCCCGCGTAAGGATCGTTCAAAATCACTACATCGCCCGGTTGCATGGGGCAGTGCGCGATCGCGGCGGCGACCGACATCGGCATCGAACCCAAATGCACCGGCATGTGATCGCCTTGCGCAATCACACGTCCGCGCCGGTCAAACACGGCGCACGAATAATCGCGCCGCTCTTTGATGTTCGGCGAAAACGCCGCGCGCCGCAGGCTCACGCCCATCTCTTCGGCCACCGAGGTGTAAAGCGAACGGTAAATTTCGAGGGTGATGGAATCCATAATCCAACGTAGCTTGGCGTAGCGCAGACTGAAGTCCGCGCTACTTCAGATGTTTCAACGCTTCAGCCGCCGCCGCTTTCACACCGGCGTCGCGGTCATTCGCCGCCGTTTCAGTCAGCAACTCGCGCGCTTCGGCATTGCCCCAGCGTCCCAGCCATTCAGCGGCTTTGCGGCGAAAGTCGGCATAGCTGTGAATTTTGATGATGCCGAAAAGTTCCCGTAAGCCGTTGCGCGTATGCTGCAATTCAACGGCAGCCGCTTCGGCAATCGCGCGCAGTTGCGGGTCTTTGTTATCCAGAAAGCCGAACAAAAAGCCGATGGCCTTGCGCGAAAAGCGCACGTCAATCATTTGGTTTACGACGAGGATGCCGAAGCAGCGCGCCCGCAGATCCGCCGCGTCAGTAATTTCGCTGCCGCCGGGATTGACCAGTACGTTCAGCAC
>JABFSD010000504.1 GCA_013140935.1 Acidobacteriota bacterium | reverse complement strand
CCGATTTCCTATGTGCGGCATCACGGGCCTTTACCATTACGCGAGCGAACGACCGGTGGAGCAATCCGTCCTGCAACGGATGACGGATGTGATCGCGCATCGCGGGCCGGACGATGACGGCTTTCATCTCGCGGGTCGCGCCGGACTCGGCCATCGCCGCCTCTCGATCATTGATGTCAGCGGCGGACATCAACCCATTTTTAACGAAGACGGTTCAGTTGCGATTGTCTTCAACGGCGAGATTTATAACTACAAAGAACTCGCTGCGCTCGTCGAAGCCAAAGGCCATACGCTCAAGACGCGCTCTGACACCGAAACCATCGTTCACTTGTATGAAGAATTCGGCGAGCAATGCGTAGCGATGTTGCGCGGCATGTTCGCGCTGGCGATTTGGGATTCGCGTAAGCAAACGATGCTGCTCGCGCGCGACCGCGTAGGCAAAAAGCCTTTATATTATGCCGACACGCAAGGCGTCCTCGCGTTTGGCTCTGAGTTGAAATGTTTATTACAGCATCCGCTCGTACCGCGCGAACTCAACCGCGAAGCCGTCGCCGATTACTTCACTTACTATTACGTGCCTGCGCCGAAGACGATATTCAAAGCGGCGAGGAAGCTGCGCGCCGGACACTATCTCATCGTTACGCCCAGCGGATTACGCGAGCAGCAATACTGGGACATTGATTTCAGCCACGTCGAAGAACGCAGCGAAGAAGAATGGACGGGGCAACTGATTGACGCCTTGCGCGAAGCCGTGGATGTGCGTCTGATGAGCGAAGTTCCGCTCGGCGCGTTTCTCTCAGGCGGCGTAGATTCTTCGACCGTCGTGAAGCTGATGAGCGACCTGACGCAACAGCCCGTGGTCACGGCTTCGATTGGTTTTTCGGCAGAAAAATATAGCGAAGCCAACGATGCGCGCCGCTTTGCCGAAAGCCTCAACGCCGATCATCACGAACGCATCGTCACACCGCGCGCCGTCGAAGTCATCGAAAAACTCGCGTGGCATTATGACGAACCCTTTGCCGATGCGTCGGCGGTTCCTACGTTTTATGTCTCGCAAGCCGCGCGCGAATTCGTCACCGTCGCATTGTCAGGCGATGGCGGCGATGAAAGTTTCGCGGGCTATCGGCGCTACGCTTTTGATGCGGCCGAGAATCGCGTGCGTGCGTTTGTGCCTGCGGCATTGCGGCAGCCGGTGTTTGGCGCGATGGCGGCGGTTTATCCCAAAGCCGATTGGTTGCCGCAACCGCTGCGCGCGAAATCAACGTTCAAGAATTTATCGCTCGATCCGGCGCGCGGCTATTTCACGTCGGTTTATGGCGCGCTCGCGCAACAGCGTTCGGCCTTATTGGCGAACGACTTGCAACGCGAACTGACAGGCTACGATCCGTTCAATGTATTCGACGAACACTACGCCCGTGCGACGACGACCGACCCGGTGGCGCGGGCGCAATACGTTGACATCAAGACTTATCTGACCGACGACATTTTGGTGAAAGTAGACCGCGCCAGCATGGCCGTCTCGCTCGAAGTGCGTTGCCCGCTGCTCGATCACAAAGTCATGGAATTGGCGGCGCGTATGCCTACGAGCTTGAAGCTACGCAACGGAGCAGGGAAGTACATCTTCAAACGCGCCGTCAGCCGCATCCTGCCGCCCGATATTTTGACGCGCCGCAAGCAAGGCTTTGTTTTACCCGCAGCAGAATGGCTGCGCGGCGAAATGCGTCCGCTGGCAGAAAGCCTGTTGTTCGACGCTTCGATGAAAGACGGCTTGTTGAATGCCGCGCACGTCCAGCAGCTTTGGCAAGCGCATCAATCCGGGCTGCGCGATCAGTCGCGGACGCTGTGGACGATTTTGATGTTTCGATTGTGGCAAAGGACATTCAGAGTGGGTGTGGCATAGCTCTTCGAATCGGTAAAAACATTGTCCCTTGTCCCTTACCCATTGACCATTGTTAGCAAGATAGAGCATGTCCTTGCTTAACAATGATCAATGGGTAAGGGACAAGGTGCAATGATGATGTGCGCAAGCAAATGAACATTGTCACTTTCACCTCACTATTCCCCAACCGCGAACAGCCCAATTTCGGCGTATTCGTTAAGCATCGCTCTCTCGCACTCGCATCACACGCTAATGTGCGTGTCGTAGCTCCCGTTCCCTATTTCCCCAAGTCACTCAATTTCAACTTTGTTCCGGCGCACTGGCGACGACTGGCAAGTCTGCCTGAGCAAGAAGAGATTGCAGGCTTGCCGACGTGGCATCCGCGTTATTTCAATCCGCCCAAAGTAGGGATGACGCAATACGCGCGCTGGATGGCGAACGGTGCGCTGGCAACGGTTGCAAAGCTACACCGCGAACAGCCAATAGATTTGATTGACGCGCATTATGTTTACCCCGACGGCGCGGCGGCGATGCGCATCGGACAGGCTTTGAATATTCCCGTCTCGCTTTCGGCGCGCGGCACTGACATCAATTTGTTTTCGACGATGCCGCTGATTCGTCCGCGCATTCAGCAAGCCTTGCAAAGCGCGCAAGCCATCGTTGCCGTGAGCGCAGCCCTCAAACAAAGAATGATCGAACTCAGCATCCCCGATGAAAAGATCGCCGTGATTCGCAACGGCATTGATGCACAATTCTTTTATCCGCGCGACAGAGCCGCAGCGCGGGCAAAGCTCGGCTTGCCGCGCGAAGCGAAAATCATTTTGACGGTTGGTGCGCTCGTTCCGCTCAAAGGGATTGATCGTTTGATTGATGCGATGCCGTCTCTTGACGCGCGGCTTTACGTCATCGGGCAAGGCCCCGAACGCGAGAGCCTGCAAGCCCACATCGCCGCTCACGGCCACAGCGAACGCATCTCGCTCGTTGGAGCCAAACCGCAAACCGAACTCGGCGATTGGTACGCGGCGGCAGATGTTTTCGCGCTTGCCAGCCACCGCGAAGGCTGTCCCAACGTGGTGGTCGAAGCCCTCGCTTGCGGCACGCCCGTCGTCGCTTCTGACGTAGGCGGCATCAACGAACTCGTCACGGATGATCGTTTCGGTTTGCTCGTGCCTGCTGATGAAACGAATGCGCAGGGCTTCGCTGCGCGTTTGCAAACGGCGTTGCAAAAAGATTGGTCGCGCGACGTGATCGCGGTTTCGGGCGGCGCGCGCAGTTGGGATGACGTAGCGCGGGAAGTCTTAAAGTACTGGCAAGCGCGCGGCTTGGGTTAAAACTTCACGCGCACGCGATAATTCAGCACGGCCTCTCCGTCTTTGGCGACGGGCACGGTGAAGCGCGCGGCAAAGGCCGCAGTCTTTTCCGCCGGAAAAGTCGAACTCACGATTTCCCAATCGCCGCCGATGGGTTCGTTGACGATGACCGTGATGGCTTCGTCCTTGTGGTTGCGGATGCGAATTTCGTAAGCATATTCGAACACGCGCCGCGCGATGTTTTTGTAATCCATCTGCTTGCGTTCGGCGACTACGTCGAACGCATCGCCGAGCTTGATGCGCACGTTCTCGTCTTTGGGTGTATGGTCAATGCGGTCTTCGCCAACGAATTGTTGCGCGCCCGTCGTGTCAGCTTTGTAAACGCGCACGACCCCGGCAGGCAGTGGCAAGCCGAGATTGTTTTCCTTCGCGTTTCTGAAGCCTACATAAACGCCGACCTTCTCTTTCACCGGCTCGCCCGGATTGTTGTAGCCCTGAAAATAAAAAGCCTGTCCATTCACGATCAATTCTTTTTTGACGTTGAGATTGGCGGCGGAGAGCAAACTGATTTGCTTAGTTTCGTTGTTCTTGAGCGTCGTCGCGCGTTGCAAACTGTAAAGGTGGTATTCAAAAAACGACTGTTCCTGAAATTGCGGTTGCGGAGCGGCAGCGGCCATTTCCATCATTTTCATCCGTCCGCCTGCTTGCACGTCATCGCGCACGCGATTGACATCGCCCGCGACGAGTTTGAGTTCGGCGTTGCGATAAGCCGTTCCGCTGTTGTTGTTGATCGTAACCCAGCCATTCAAATCCGCTTTCGTGTCATTTTGATTGACGACTACGACGTAATCAGACCGCCAGCCCATACCCTGCGTGAGGTAAGACGCCTCGACTGTATGCGATTCCGCGCCCGTGTTGGTGAGCGTCCAAACTAAAGTCGGCTTGGCGATTAAGTCTTGCGGCAAGCTGTTAAAACGCATCTCGGCGATGTTGGTCGGATTGATGATGATCTGATCGCCGATTTGCCAAACCTGTCCGTTGTTGTTGGAAAGCAGCGTGGCTTTGGTCGGCGTCAACGTTTCGGAATTGTTTTGCACCGTGCGCAACACGAGCGTGATTTCCTTGCCCACATATTTGTCGAGCAGCTTTTGCGGATTGAGCAAATCGTATTCATAACTTTGCTCGACCACGTTCAGCGCATCGGCGGCGGTGATGGATTTAATGTGAACGGAAGTGGCGTTGATTTGTTGGGCTACATCCATGAAGCGCAACTGCGACGTGCCACGCGGAATACGCAAGGTACGCGTGTCTTTGACCAGTCCGAGATTGGAATTGTAAACGGTGATGGCGACGCTCTTTTGTTCTTCGAGCGTGCTCGTGCCGACCTGTTGTGTTGAGGGCTCGGGATTCATTTTGCCTCCGGTTTTACCTTCATTATTTTTATTTGAGGGGTTGTCGAAATCGCGCGCGGCGATCAGGTTGGGACTGAAGCACAAGGCGCAGATGAGCGCCCAGCTTGAATAAAATTTCGTTCGTCTTCGCATGAAAAGTTACCTCCGTAAGTTTCGGTTGCCGCGCGTCACTATACTTTTGCGGATGGCAAAAGCCTACTGGCCTTTCTGCCGCCGATGCCGATAATGCGCCTATGAAGTGGCTGATCGGATTTTGTGCTGTATTGATGCTGTTCAGCGGATGCAGCGGACAGTTATATCGTGTCGCGCCTACGCCGAAAGTGGCGGCTCCGGTGTTGCCAAATGAAGCAAAAGACGTGGCATTGGCGGCGCGCTTGTTGACCAGTGACGAATTGCTCGAACAGTTCGATGCGAACCTTTTGCTGGCGGGCGTCGTCGTCGTTGACGTGCGCATCGCCAATCGCACGGCGGCTGCGCAGCCCGTTGCCTTTGCTTTGCAAGACGCTACGGGCGCGCTGCTCAAACCGTTGTCGCCGAAACAGGCGCTCCAACGAGTGATGAAATTTTATGGCAACCTGCTTTTTGCCCAAGCGGCTTATGCGAATACGCTGGCGCAATACGAAGGGCTGGCGTGTCTGACGACGTTCTCACTGGAACCCCAAGCCGAGCGGCGCGGCTTTCTTTATTTCGCCGCGACTACAAATGCGGCAAAGACAAATGAGGCAAAGGATGATACGAACCTGCGCGGCTTGCGACTCACGGCGGCCGGCGCGTCTATTGATTTAACTCAGGGCAACCTGAACTAAGGCGGAGCGACTTTGTACCCCAATTCTGAATCTGCGAATCGCCTTTCCTCTTCAATGGAT
>JABFSD010000685.1 GCA_013140935.1 Acidobacteriota bacterium | reverse complement strand
TTGCCAATCAATTTTCTTAACCGACGCAGTTCCTTAGCAATCAAAAGGTCATCGGTTTTATAGCTAATGCTGATGGTCACTGCCGCAGCGTTAGTAAACCTAACCGCAGCCGCAATTTCCTCCGCAACCGAACGCGCCCATCGGTTGAAATTCTTCGCCTAATGCAATGTAGCCCATCTCACGCTCCTCGTTTCTTACCGGCTGACAGCCGCAGGTTTTTGTCATTGATCGTCCGCGTCGGCGGCCCCGGTTTGTCTTTGGGGTCACGCGGCGGCGCGGGCGACGGCAGCACGATTTGCAAAGGCTTTAACTCGTCAGTCAATTTCGCCAGACGTGCATTGAGGGCGGATTGATCTGCGCCGACTTGACCGCGTTCGTTCGTCAAACGGGTGATGACGCTTTGCAAGGCGCGCGTGGTTTCATCAAGCGACGTTTGTTTGAATGTCTCGACGCGTTGCGTGAATAAGTTCAGCAGTTGTTGTCGCGCCTCGAGTTGTTCGACAGCGCGCGCTTCAGTGGACTGCCACGCCAGCCAGCGTTCGCGCACCGCATCTGAAACGGTTTTTTGTAAGTCCCCGGCGAGCGTGCGCAAAAATTCCTGTCGCGCCGCTTCGTGCTGCGCCTGAAGCGCTGGAAGGGAAAGCGACAACTGATCGCGCGCCTCGATAGATTGCGCGATCGTTACGACCGGATCGAGTGGCGTCGTTGGTGTAGGGGGCGCAGGCGGCGCGGGTGTCACGGGCGGAGGCGTGACCGGTGAACCTTTCCGTCCTCTTCGGTTGTTTCGACTGCTTCGATTGCGGGCTCGCATATTTATTGCCCCTTTCGTCTCCAAAAGATTTCCCACTCAGGCAGCATCGCGTTCGCGTCGTATCCGGCTTGCGCCAGCGTCTGTTGCGCCCAGTCGCGTACGCGCGGGTGATGGAACTGACCCGTCGGAGGGCGCACGCTCCACAGTTGTTCTTCAGCGCTTTTGCCGCACAGCAGGGATTGCCATTTTTGCCAGGCCTGACGGCTCGTAACGCGCTGCGTCAGCTTGCGCACCGAACCGAGCATCGAATGACGAGCAGCGGCTTCGTCGCGCATGTCATAAAGCGCTTCGTCGCGGCTCAGGCGAAACTCCCAGGGATTCATCCATTGTGTCGGGATAGTGGTTTTCAGCGTTTCTGTTGCGTTAGTCGCTGACGCAACAGCTTGCGGCGGCGGCGGCGGCAACGGCACAGCCGCAGGCGGTGGCACAGGTGACGGCGCAACGTTGGCGAAGCCCGACGCGCGCATCGGTCGTCCGGGCATCGGGCGCATCGTCGTCGTCGGGAAAGGGCGAGCAGGCACGGTGTGCGGCATTGATTGTGCCGCTGATGCACAGGCGAATGAATCAGATTTCGCTTGGCTGAGAGCCTCAGTTTCAGGCGGTTCAGCCGATGCGTCGGCGTGGGCCGGAGCGGCGAGAACGAGTTCGATAATTTCTCCGCGCGGGCCTGAAACGACGTGCTGCAACGGACGTATTTGCGCGCCGGTTCGTTCATACAATTGCCCGGCGTTGTCGCTCAACAGTTGGCCGCGCACCAAACGCGCTAACTGAGAAGTTCGCGCCGCAGCTTCATTCATTGCCGCCGCTTCTTTCACTGACGACTGGTTGGAGGATGGTTTGATAAGCGGCGGCAAGAAGCGCGAAGTCGTAGGCGGCTGAGCCGTTTCAACCAACGGTTGCGCCTTGAACGTCACTTGATCGGCCGTCGCTTGATCGGCAGTCGTCGCCAACAGCGCCTGCAAGCGTTGCAATAATTGCCGTCCGTAAAAGACCGGCGGTTCATGGTCGTGGCGCAGCGCAATCAACATGACCCGCACGGGCGTATCGGAAACGGTAGGATCGAAAGCCGCCGCGCCGCGTGGCGCAGCACCGAAACGATGATGGACGAATTGTCGTGTCATAACCGACCTCTTTTAGGAATGACTCGCAAACAAAAGTGCCAAACCACGGGGATCACGGGGATCACGGGGAACTTTCAAACAGTGAGGTTTTCCCCGTGCCCCCAGTGTTCCCCGTGGTTCAATTGGCGATTTTATTTTCATGCCATTCCTTAGTTGAATAATGCGCGGCGAAATGCAGGCTATTTCGCCACGTGAATGTGATCGAGATGTGCGCGCAACATACGGTCGCTGATATGACGCCACGGCCCTTCGCGGCGCGTCCAGGGACCGAAAAGCTGTATCGGAAAGCCGTAAGGTTGCGCCCAGCGTCCGTAAAGTTGCAGCGCCTTATAGAGCCGCCAACCCAGGTTAATCACCGGCTCGCGTTTCGTAATGATCTGCCGCGCAGCCGCGTCCCCAGTTTGTGACGCGCGGCGACCGGCTTCGTCCCAGCGTTGTTTCCACGCGCCGATGCCGACGCCGCCCACCGCATAAATATCTACTGCGCGTCCCAGTGCGTGATGCCCGAAAATGCCCGGTTGAAAATAAATGCTCACCCGCCGCCGTTCGTCGAATCCGGCTTCGACGGCGAATCGTTCGAGCACGCGACTCAGCTCGTCGGCCAACTCGCGCGTCACCAGCGCGTGGGCGGCGGGCGAAGTGACGCAATACGAACGGCCCGAGCGAATAGGAACCCGATCAATAACGCCTGCGTCCCGCATCAGTGCCTCGCTGGTCATATACGGCGTTGTACCAATAGCGCCCCAACAAGCGGCCTCCCACTTTGTCGGGCGGAATGTCGGCAGGGTCTTTCAACGCGACGCCGCGCGCGACCATCGTGATGCGCGTGCTTTCGGGCAAACGCACTGCGACAGGCATCACACTCGCGCCCCACGGATTCACGATGCGGTCGAGACTCAAATAGGGAAACAACGGACTGCCATCCGCCAGAATTTGCCACTCCACGCCAGCGGTCTCGATGAGCGACAAATCTTTGGCGTGCTGATCGGTGAACTGCGCGAAGTATTCCAATACGCCGCAGTATTGCGGCGGCAAATCGAACTCGGCTAACACGCGCGTTTCTCCGATAACCGGTTTCTTGAATACGCCCGACACGTCGAAATACTGCGAGTCGAAAGGCACGCCGCACGCCGAACAAAGCTGCGCGCTGGTTTCGCTGAACGCTGCTTCTGCCGCGCGGGGGCGATGTGTTTCGTAAGGGGCTGCGCGATTGAACATATTCACCTCTGTCTGACGCGCCTGCGCGGTGCCTGGCTATGCGTCGGTGAGCCTGGACTGCCGAGCGTTTTATAACCGTGCAACGACACGTGCAGTTCGCCTTGAAAGTCGGACTTTTCCGTAATCTCCATGCGAATGACCGAACGCGGCGCAAAGGTGACCGGACGCGCGAAATAACGGAAAGGCCGTTCGCCGGTCGACGTGCCCAGCCCGGCGGTATTCAACAGCGGCTCGCTTTGAAACTCGCGGCCCGTGCCTTCGTCGAAGAGCGCGTAAAGAAACTGAATTTCACCGATAGGTGTGCTGGCGATCTCAAACAGGTTTTCCAATGCGTCATCGGGTAACGCGAACGCGCCCCCATCGCTCAACGCCAATTCCGCGAATTGCGGATTCAGTCGAATGCCGAATTTGAACGCGGCTTCCACGCTGATTTCGGCATTGAAGGCTCTGGGTTTGGTTTTATTGAAACGCGCAGGTTGCAGCACCTTCATCAACTGATTGAGTTGAATGTTGTTCAAGTTCGGCGCGATGCCTGCCACCAAATCCGAACGCGATAAGCCAAACGTGGTGGGCGTAACCGGCGGAATGATGCCGTAACCAATCGAGACGGCGTGAAAGCTGGCTTCGACACTGACGCGTATGACGGCGCTATGCTTGTGATTCGGCCTGCCCAGCAAATCGAAGCGAAACGTGTAATCGAAGGGAATCGAACGTTGCGCTTCCGATTCGGGAATGGGTTGTGTCACGAGGTTTCGGTTGGCCGCGTTCATCTGTGCCCTCCAGTGGTTGAGCCGATCAGTTTGTAACCTTGAAAGGCGATGAACAGCGTGCCGCGTCCGAAGCGTTCTTCGACTTTTACGCGAATGGTCGAACGCGGCAAAAAGCTGATAGGCCGCGCCAGTTTCTTGAACGGACGTTCCCCCGTAGCGATGCCCAACCCGGCTACGTTATTGATCGGGCGATTTTGCAATTCGCGTCCCGTGCCGCTGTCGAAAATTTCGTAACGGAACGCTACGTCTTCCGGGCGATTGAGCCGCTCGAAAATTTGATCAGCCAACGTGACCGGCAACGGGTTGGCCAAACCGGCGTTCCCACCGAGCGCCGCGCGCAAAAAATTCGGTCGAATTTTGATGCCGTCCAGCAAGGCCTCCGGCGGGAAGGCATCGAGTGTGACGGTTCCTAAATCAATGTTGATTGGATTGCCGGGAAGGTTGAGCTTTACGTCGCGTCCTTCTGTCGCCAGACCGTAACCGATGCTGGTGGCGATGAATTCGTCGCTGGCGTTGATGCTGATCTCATCTTCCAGGATGTTGCCGGAACGTCCGGTCAATGCAAAAGTCGTGACGTAATCGAAAGGAATCGCGCGTGCGTCAGGTTCACCGTGCGCCGCTGGTTGCCAACGGCGCGCGGTTGGTTCAACGCAACCATTGCTCAATACCTTGTAACCATACAGCACGATGAACAGCGTGCCTTGCGTTCCGGCAGAGCGTTCGGCGATTTGCAGCCGCAGCGTCGAGCGCGGCTGAAACGTGAGCGGACGCGCCAACAACCGAAAAGGACGCGCGCCGTTGCTCTGTCCGAGCGAAGCCAGGTTGTGCGCCGGTTGATCCTGAAACTCGCGCCCGGTGCTGCTATCAACCATGCTGAAAAAGAACGAGATGTCTGCCGCAGGGGTGATTCGTTCAATGATGTTGTCGCCGATGAACGCCGGCGCGAACGGTTGTCGGTCGGCAATTTGCTCGGCGAATTTTGGGTTAAATCGCACCCCTTCGATCAACGCTCCCAGCGGTAACTGGCTTAACCGCAAGGTGCGAACATCTACTGGAACGGCGGCTGCAATAACCGCGCTGCCTATCGGCTTTCCGCGCAAGGGTTCAAAGCCGTATCCCATCGCCACCGCGACAAAGGTGCCGTCGCTGCCGACGTTGATTACGTCTTGCAGGATGTTGCCTGGACGCCCCGTCAATTCAAAAGCCGCCGCGTGATCGTAAGGAATAATCACTTCGGTTGCGCCGCCGGGCGCGGGCATCGGCGGATAGGGTTGTCGGACGGCCCTTCTGCTTTGAACTCGGGTTTGATGAGACAGCATATTGCCTTGCACAGAAAGAGAGTGGATGCGTTGGCGGTGCGGCAGCCATCGGCCCTGCCGCACCGCCAGTGCTTTTGCGTTGCGCTTACTGAACGTCGCGGTTCATGTAACCGTCCAGCACGACCCAGATGAACAGCGGGCCGTAAATGCGTTGCATCTCTTTCAACACGTCGGAATCGGGCACTTCGATTTCGACGCGGAAGTTCTGCTGCTTCGCAATGTTGATGGG
>JABFSD010000867.1 GCA_013140935.1 Acidobacteriota bacterium | reverse complement strand
ATTCAGCAGTCTCAAATCGTCGGCTTCGATGCCAATCACGGCGTAAGACTTCTTCGGCGTTAGATCAGGATAACGAAGGTTTTTGCGTGGCAAAGTTACTTTCATAGGTCATTGACCGCTACGAGTTTTACTTCCACCAGTCCGATGCCGGTGTATTCATACCAATGATATTCAAATTGCTCGCCGTCGAGTTCAACACGCGGGCTGCTTTTCTTGACCCACTTTGAAGCCCGCCCACCATACGTGGCGACCAAACGTTTTACATCCCGGATGCGCTGCCCTTTGGCGATTACCCGCGACTGCGCGTGCAATTGTGGGGGAAGTTTGTCCATCTTGCCTAGCGTCTTGGCCCATAAACCGGCTGTGGCTTCCCCGCTTCGAGTGCGCCTAAATCCGCAGCCTTGCCTGCGAAATCATCATTCACATTCGGCAAGCGACAGCCCGCGTCAACGGCAACGCTGTTCGGCTTCAGGCTGAAATCCATATCGCCGAGTTCATAAATCTTGTGCGGCTGTGTCGGGTCAGGCGGACGCACGTTTTTGAATACGTCGTAATCAACCAGCACGCCGTGCGCTTCGTGCCCCGTCGCGCGTTGGAACTCGGCCAGCGTCTTGAAATTCTGATAGTCCTTATTCGCCAGTTCATAATCGCGCAGCTTCGTACCAGCGGGGCCTGCCGCTGGCGCAGCCCAGACGAATTGCGGCTTGTCATTCGCGTTAGGCCGATAGCCGTTGTAATCGAGCGTCGTGTAAGCCGTAAAACTCTGATTACCCAACACCGGTCGGTCAGGATGATTCACTCCCAAAAACAAATTGTTGCGATAATGCCAGTTCGAGTAACCGCGCGCGTTGCTGTTCTCGGCAATAAACGTGTTGTGATAAATCAGCACGCCTGCCGGAGAACCGTTCCCGGTTTTCAACGCCCCGCCCATCGGAATGCTGTAAATAACGTTGCGGTAAAAATAGACCGGCCCGCCGAAAGCAGGTTGCGCACTCAGGCCGTGTTCCGCCGCGTTGAAGCCGCGATTGCGCATCACGCGAATGTTATGCACGCCGCCGTCTGACTCGATGATGTCGTCGGTCATTACGAAAATATCGTTGTTATAAATATCTATCGCGGCGGCCTGCTGTGTCGGGTCTGTGGGCGGTGTGCCGTAAGTGCTGACGCAAATGGCGTCGTGAAAATAGGCTACGTAGTTATGACAAATCACGTGGCCTTGCCCGTAAACCTTAATGCCAATCCAGGACTTAATCGACGTCGGTTTGTATTTGCCGAAATGCGTCCAGCTAATCAACCGGTTGCGATCATCGCGTCCGAGCATCACGTTGTCGGCGAGATAGAAATTTTTCGATCCGGCGTATTCAGTCGTGACGGCGATGCCTACGTCCTCAAAGCGACAGTTGCGCACGACCAAGCCGCTCGAACCCAGATAATCCTTGATGCCCGCGATGATCGCCGTGTCCGTATTGCGAAACGTCAGTCCCTCGAAATAGTGATAATCCGCCGCCATCACATCGAAGAGCCGCGCATTGGCCGCGCCGTCAAAAATCGCTTCGCCGTCGCCTGCCGCTTTAATCACGATGGGCTTTTCCGCCGTACCCTTGCGCGTAAAAATATAAGTCCCCTCAAACGGAATGCCGTAAGTCGTCACGTAATCGAAACGATCCGCTTTATACAAACCCGCATGCACCAAAATCACATCGCCCGGTTGCACAGGCCGTTCATAAACTACGTGCCAATCGCCCGTGCCCGGCCCGTAATAGGCTTCTTTCAACCCCTTAAACGAAGGCTCCTGTTTCGGGCCTTCGTAATCAGGCGGATAAACGTGCAGCGTGCGACCGCCTTTGTATTCCTGCGGCACACCGCGCGTTTTCACCGTGACTTGTTGCGTCGCTTTTCCACTCACGCCATCCGCATCCGTCATCGTGAAGCGACATTCGTAAGAAGTATTTTCTTCCACATCCAGAATGCTGCCCGCGAACATGCGCGGCGTCCAGTATTCAAGAAAGTTGCGAGCGCGGCCTACTTTTTCCTCGCCGATGCGCAAGAGCGGCAAGGCTTCGCGCCATTGCGCTTCACCGACTTTGCGATATTGCACCGCCACCGCCGCGTTGCGGTTGTCGTCACCGATGATCTTCCATTCAAAGCCCAGATTGTGCAGCGTCGCCGGTTCGACCATAAATTCGCCCGCCGCGACACCATTGCCGTTCTGCCCCAACGCCGTCAGCGACAACATCACCAATAACAGAAAGACTCGTATGTGCATTTGCAAAAGTCCTTTCGATAAATTGTGCGTAACTCAAGCGTCACCACAAGCATTGAGTTACCGCCATTCTTCATTCTCAATTCTGCATTCTTTAGCAGGAACAAAGCACTCGCCTGCTTTCGCACCTGCGAAACAAAAACGCCTTAAGCACGCATCGCTATGGGCTGATCCGTTTCGGCCAAGCGCGCCAAAGCTCCGCTCAACTCACGCTGAAACGGGCCGCACAAATGCGCGATGTCGGCGGTGAAAGCCTCCGCCCGCAACTGCCGATAAAACGTAATCGCTCCCAACGCTCGCCCCGTTTCGTCATTGAGCGGAACCCGCAGTTGCCAGTGTTGCGCAAACATAGCGGTGGTAAATTCATCTGCCGCTATTTCAGGATTGCGCCACGCCCAAACGATGCGTTGCGCGCTGCCCGGCACTCCAAATGGCAAAGGCAAAGGCGCATTCTTTAATAAAACGCCCTCTCTTACCTCTAACGTAACTAAATCAAATTCGTTGGTGGTTAGCATAGCTTCCAATGCGGCAAAAAATTCTTCCGGCGTTTCTATCGTAGCGAGTTTCGTTGAGCTACGTCTGACACTCACGTTGGCCGCCAACGCGCGCCGCGTTTTGCTCATGCCCTGTTTAATCTGGCTGCCTAACTCAGAAAATTCGGCGTACCGCAAATGTTGCACGCCGTAAATTACGCCAATGCCCAGCACGAAAAATACCAACGCGCCTAACTCACGTTTCGGGTTGAGTAACATAAGTCCGAATAATGCGAACAACGCACACACTGCATAAAGCACAATCACCGCCTGTCGCTGGGTCAGCCCACGTTCCAGCAACACGTGATGAATGTGCCCGCGATCTCCGGCAAACACCGGCTTGCCACTCAAAAAACGCCGCGTCATAGACAAGCCGACTTCCATCAGCGGCAAGCCGAACGATACCAGCGGAATCGCAATCGCCACCAGCGTAGTTCCCTTCTGCGAACCCGCCAGCGATAACACCGCCGCCATAAACCCTAACAACAAAGCCCCGCAATCGCCCAAAAAAATCGTCGCCGGATTAAAGTTGTACCGCAAAAATCCGATCACCGCTCCAATTAAAATCACCGCCAACAAGCTGATTTCCGGCTGCCCCTGCACCACCGAAAATACCAATATCGAAGTCAACGCAAACACCGAAGCGCCCGCCGTCAACCCATCAATGCCATCAATTAAATTAAAAGCATTCGTAATCCCCACAATCCACAACGCCGTCGCGGGGAAATTCAATAACGTAGGCAATTGCCAAAAACCGCCCGGCGTAGAAATTACATTAACTCGATAGCCACTCGCATAAACCAAACTTGCCGCCAATAACTGCACACTGAATTTCAGCGTCGCACTCGCGTTCTTAAAGTCGTCATATACTCCCAACGCAAAAACTAACGTAGCCGGTAACAACAAGCCAAAAAGCAACATCGGCAAGTCCTGCTTGAAATTCCGGCTTACCAAATTCCCAAAAAAAGGAACGCAAGCCAACGTCAATAAAAACGCCAAATAAATCGCCACCCCGCCAAATTGCGGCGTAGGCAAAAGATGAATGCGGCGCTCTTTATCAGGAATCGCCATTGCGCCCCACGCAATCGCGCGCCGCCGCACAAAAGGCGTCAAGATCAACGTCAGCAAAAACGACAGACTAAATAAAATGACGTAAGACCGCATAACTTTAACTAACTTCTTTCGACCGCTTCGGCTTCAGGCAATGAGAGACTATGCGCCGTCATCCCCGAACCGAATCGTTCCTGCAAAGCCGCGACGTAACGCGCCGCCAGCGTTTCGCGCAAATAATGCGCCAACACAAAATCACGCCCGCGCGCGCTCAGTTGCCGCCGTAACGCAGCATCGTCGCACAATCGCTCAATCGCAGAGATCAAGGCTTCGACATTTTCCGGCTCGATGCACAACCCGCCGCCCGCGCGTTCGACTAACTCAGCCGCTTCGCCCGCCACGCTGCAAATCAACGGCACGCCGTTCCCCATCAACTCGAATAACTTGGAAGGCAACACTTTTTGAAACAACGGCAATTTTTTCAGCGGCACGATGCCGACATCGCTCGCACGATAAAACGCAAACAAGCGGTCGCGCGGTTGCTGGTCAATAAGCCTTAGATTCGTCAGCTTCATCGCTTGCGCCTGCGCCTTCAACTTCGCCTTTTCTGCGCCTTCTCCTACCAACAAAAAAAATACGTCCGGCAACCGTCCCGCCGCCTCAAGCACTTGTTCCAACGCGTGCGACATTCCGTGCGTGCCGATATAAGAAACGATAAATTGCCCCTGCAATCCTAACTCAACCCGCAACCCTTCCGCCGACAAACTCGGCGCAGCCAAATAACCCGCATCAATCCCATTCGGAATCACCACGATCTTTTCCGCCGAAATCCCTTTCGCCAGCAAATAATCTCGCGTAGCTTCCGCCACCGGCACAATCAACGCCGCACGGCGATAAAGAAACGATTCCATCGTCTCGAGTACGGCAATCACCACGCGATTACGCAACACGCCCAACTCAATCGCCGATTGCGGCCAGATGTCGCGTACCTCAAAAACAAACGGCACGCGTTTCACCACGCTTAATAAGTAAGCCGCCAGTGCACAAAAAAATTGCGGCGAAGTCCCTACCACCACGTCCGGTCGTCGCGTCAGCAACACGCCTGCCAGCAGCGAAGTAACTAAAAAAGAGAGAAAATTCAGAATCCGTTTCAGAAAACCTTTATTCGGCGTGACATAAACCCACGAACGCAATAACTCGACGCCTGCGATTTTTTCCCGCCGTAACCAGGCTCCACGATAATCAGGATGAATAATTCCTGTCGGATGATTCGGCATTCCCGTAATCACCGTAACTGCATGTCCCACTGCCGCCCAATGTTGCGCATGCTCCGCCGTGCGCGCCGCCGGCGCTCCCATTTCAGGCGGATAATATTGGCAAAAAAATGTAATGCGCATAGCTAACAGGGGAAAATGCGATAGCCGAATTTTTCGTTTATCACGTCCCAATGCCAATAGAACTCCGCTGCCATAACAAAGCCCTTATCCCCGGCCTCTACCCACTGTTTTCTAGCAGCGGCTTCTTCCTCAGGCGGAATCAATTCACGCAGCCTCCCTAAGTCTCTTCGCAAAACAATCGTGGCGCTCGGCAAAGCTACACCGAAATCAGGAAAATACCATCCTTGCGGTTCGGTAGCTC
>JABFSD010000273.1 GCA_013140935.1 Acidobacteriota bacterium | reverse complement strand
GACGACGCCAAGGCTGAAGAGAATTATCGCAAAGCCATTGAACTCGCGCCCAACTGGCCGCGTCCGCACGCTTGGCTGGCGGAAATCGCCATGCGCCGCAAGAATTATCAACTCGCCGTCGAGGAATTTGAAATGGTACTGAGTCTTGATGTTACGACCGAGACCAGCATAGATATGAATAAAATTCGTAAGTCGTTGGAAGAAGCCCGCAAGTTACTCGAACAACCGCAAACCTCGCCGCCCGCCACGACGCCAATCCCTTAAAACGAATTCGACAGGATTAACCGGATTTTCAGGATTAACCGAATCAAGCCACCGGACGGAAATCACTACGTTAGGTCGTATCCGGTTAATCCTGAAAATCCGGTTAATCCTGTCGAATTTCGTATCGCCGGTGCATTTAACGCGCCGGTTGTGCGCCGCCTGCCGCCGCCGCATTCGCCTTCTTCAAATACTTGTCGTACCAGGCCAGATAGCGTTCATAACGATCGCGCACATAACTCGGTCGGCTGATGCCGTGATTCTCATTGGGATAGATCACGAGTTGCGTATCAACGTTGAGGCTGCGCAAGGCTTGATACATCTGTTCGCTGCCAGAGATGGGGACGTTGAAATCTTTCTCGCCACCCAAAAATAACGTAGGCGTCTTGATCCTGTCGGCGTGTAAAAAGGGATAACTCAGCTTTTGATAAGTCTCCCACGCCTTCGGGTTCCACGGCGGCCCGATCTCGTTGTCGTATTGAATGATGTAATGATCGGTTCCGTAATAACTCACCGTGAACGCCGTGCCCGCGCCGCTGGTCGCCGCTTTGAAACGATTGTCACTCTCAATTAAATAATCGGTGAGGATGCCGCCATAACTCCATCCGCCTACGCCGAGGCGATCAGGATCGGCGATGCCTGACTTGACGACAGCGTCAACGGCGGCGTGCAAATCCTGTACTTCGAGATTGCCCCAATCAGAGGCGATAGCGCGTGAGAATTTTTGCCCGCGCCCTGACGAACCGCGATAGTTCACGTTCAGCACGGCGTAACCATGCGCCGCAAAAAACTGCCGCTCGAAATTAAACGAAGGCTGATCTTGTCCATTCGGCCCACCGTGGATGCGCAATAGCAACGGCACTTTCGTACCCTTCACATAACCCGCCGGATAAGTGAGCAAGCTGTTCACCACCGTGCCATCTTTGCTTGTCGCGCTTACTCGCTCGGTATCGCCGAGTTCCAGTTCAGCCATCAGCGCATCGTTGTGATGGGTAAGTTGGCGCAGGCTCGCGCCTTCCATTGAATAGATTTCGTTGTATTGCTTATTGCCGCCTGACATCACGACGGCGCGATCAGCGGCACGATTCCAGCTTGAGACGACGATGGGCGGAGGCATGAGTTTTTCTACTTTGCCGGCGGCGAGATTGAGACGCGCAGGGTAAACCGATTGATCGTCGGTGACGGTGAAATAAAGCGACTTGCCGTCGGTGCTGAATTGCGCTGCGCTCACGCTGCGATCTAAAGCATCGGTCGCTTTGACGCGCATCGGCGTGGCAGCGCCGTCGCTGCTCACGAGCGCGATATAGCTCATGCTGTAAGCGCCCCACTTGCGTTCGTCGGTTTCGAGATAAGCAATCCACTTGTTGTCTTGGCTCCACGCAGCGCGGCCTCCCGCCAAACGATTGCCGGGCGCGGTCAGGGCTTTTTCGGTCTCACCCGCTTTGGCTTCGGCGACGAAAAGCTGTGCTTCGGGTTCGCGGTCAGGGTCGGCGTTGTGGTTGCTGGTGAACGCGATGCGCGCGCCATCGGGCGACCATACCGGCGCAGCTTCATCCCACTTGCCGGTCGTGAGGCGTTCGAGCTTTTTCGTAGCTACCTCGAACAGATAAACGTAACTGTGCCGCCCCGAACGCAAATAGCCCTGTCCGTCTTGTTTGAATTTGTAACGATCCAGCACGATGGGTTTCGGCGGCTTGGGCTTGCCGCCCGCTTCGGTGAGCTTGGCGTTCTCTTCGGCTTCGGGGTCAGGGTCGCCGATGACTAACGCGAGGCGTTGTGAATCAGGCGACCATTCGTAACTTTGCAAGCGACCTTTCACATCGGTGAGTTGCACGGCTTCGCCGCCCGCGAGCGGAAGCAACCACACCTGCGAACCTTTCGCTGCGCCTTTGCGCGATGAAGTGAACGAAAGGAATTTCCCGTCAGGACTCCAACGCGGCGCAGATTCGCTTTCTTCGCCAGCGGTCATCTGCTTCGTCGTCTTGCCATCAAAGCTGGTCAGCCAAATGTGCGCGGCGCTTTTGTCTTCTTTGGCGTCAATCGCCGAGACGACATACGCGACCCATTCGCCGTCGGGCGAAAGCTGCGGGTCGCGCACTTCACGAAAGCGCGGCAGATCGTCCAACGTGATTTTGCGTTTGGCGGTTTGCGCCGACAACGCGGTGGCTAAAGCGAGAGTGACGATCAGAATGCGGGACAGGGTTTTGGTAAGCATGGTTTTTCCTTTGATGAATAGCTGTGGGAGTTATGGGAGTGATGAGAGTTATGGGAACAGTTGAATGTCATCCCATAACTCTCATCACTCTCATCACTCCCATAGCGACGGGCGACGAATTTGTTTTGCGTGCCGTCAAAATATCACGACCATCGCGCCCGAGGGAATCTCGTCGAACACTTTGCGAATGTCGTAAAGGTGCATCACCACGCAGCCCCATGAAAGATGGCGCGGGCCGTCGTTGGGCCATTCCGCCGCCCAGCCGTGAAAGCCGATGCCGCCGCCGAGCCGCGTACGTTCATTGGTCGCCTGGCGCGCTTCCCAATTCGTAGCGATCGCGCGCACCTGTTCATCGTTGAGTAAACCTTCCGCCTTGCCGCGCGCCGCGTCATAACGATTCGGATAATTCAGCTTGATCCAATGCCCGCCGTAATAAGCGCCGTAAGCGCCATCGAATTTGCCGCGATGTTTGTGAATAACGAAATACATGCCCTTCGGCGTTTTGTTGTCGCCTTGCACGCGCTTCTGGCCTTTGGCTTGTCCGAGGCTGATGTCGTAAGCGCCCGCGAGCTTGCCACGTTGATAAAGCTGCATCTTGTATTGGTCCTGATCTACCAACACGAGCGTAGCTTCGTTTTGCGGTACGAACAGCTTGCGCCGCGCCTGAATGAAAGCCGTCGGCGCGGCGTAATGCTCCCGAATCCACGCTGCGTCTTTACCATTCGATGAAGGCCAATAGGTCGGCGCGAGCGTCGCGTCCCAACGCAATTCGAGATGCAGGTGCGCGGCAAAGGTCTTATCCGGGTCTTGCCCAATCGTAGCGATGCGTTGCCGTCGCTTAACGATTTCGCCCTTTTTCACCGCCATCGTTTGCAGGTGTGCATATAGCGAAAGAATCTCGCGGCGTTCGTGATTTTCATAAAACGTGTGTTCGACGATGACGACGTTACCCCACGGCTGCCCGGCGGGCGCGGCGAATTTCACGCGGCCATGGGCTACGGCATAAACGGGCTGTCCCATATCGGTGTTGCCGCCGCCGCGTCCGTTCCAATCTTCCGCCGGATGCAAACCCAGCGCGTATTGCTCGTTGAATTTCGTCGCCACATACCAGCCTTCGTGTTGCTTGCCCGTAGCTGCGTCAACATAAGCGCCTTTGCCGTTCGCATCGCCGATAGCGAAATCGAATCCATCAGCGGGCGGGTATTCCGTGCGCAAATATGAATCCAACGTGACCGCGATAGCAGGCGCGGCAGTTGCGTCTCTGTGTGTTGTTTTCACTTCGGCTCGCTGGCAACCGCTGGCGAAGCTCAACCACAAGCTGAATAAAAAACCGTAAGTCAGTTGTTGCTTCATTCGCTGCCTTTCTCTTGGCGTTGTAGCACAAGATGGTATCTTGTGCCTTCGGCAATCACGCATCGCGTTGTGGCACAAGATACCATCTTGTGCCACAACGCTGATTACCATGATGAAAATGATGGCACACCCGCAACTTGATCGTACACACCTGATGTTATGGATGCGCTTCGTCGCATTTTCGGCACTGGCCTTATTGATCTTCTGGTTTGCGTGGCGCTGGTGGCGATGCACACGTCCGCCCGCCGCACTCACGCATTCGTCAACGCTCGCAGGCGCAGGCGCGCATCTCGACGCACAAGGTTTGACTGACCCTTTCGGCATCGCTTTGGCGGATGACGATTTGTTCGTCACCGACGGACGCGGCGGACGCATCTATCGCGTCACGCTGACGGGTGAGACTTCAGTCATTGCCGACAATCTCGATATGCCTTCCGCTTTAGCCATCGCGCCCGACGATTCATTGATCGTAGCCAATACGGGCGATCACACCATCATTCGCATCAACCCTGACAACGGTGAAAAGACCTTGCTCGCAGGCGCGCTCAATCGCAGCGGCAAAGGCGCGAACGAATTCAACGCGCCCGTCGGCATCGCCGTGAATGACGACGGATTGATCTTTATCGCCGACACTTACAACGACCGCATCTGCACGCTCGATGCAAAAGGACAAGTGCGCGTGTTGGCGGGCGGCGCGCAAACCAACTGGCAAGACGGCAAAGCGAATGAAGCAGCATTTCATACGCCCAGCGGATTGGCTGTCGCTTCGGACGGCGCGCTTTACGTCGCCGACACCGGCAACCATCGCATCCGCCGCGTCGCAATGGATGGCACAGTCACAACGATTGCGGGCACAGGCGAAGCCGAGGTACGCGATGGTTCGTTGCAAGAAGCGATGTTTGATGAGCCTACGGCATTGGCGTTGCGACGCGATGGCGCGCTGTTCGTAGCCGATGCGGGCGGCTCGGCCATTCGCTTGATCGAATTCGGCGAGACGCCGCGCGTGACGACTTTGTCAGGAGGCTACCCTTTCGGCTTGCGTGACGGCGCGTTAAACGAAGCGCGTTTGCATCGTCCTGTGGGACTGGTTTGCAACGAAGACGATGCGCTGTTTGTGGTGGATAGCGGCAACGGGTTCATTCGCGCGTTGCTGCCTGCGAATGAAAGTTTAGGCAAAGCAGCAGAAGCAAAAACCGTCGCCACCTCGCCCCTGCAAATTCGTCAGCGTATCGAAAAGAGCGGCGCGCGCTGGCCTTTTCATCCGCCCGAAGTGCGCCGCGAGATTGCAGGCACCTTCGGTGAAATTCGTGGTGTAAGTTCGTCCAACGATAACGCCTGGTTTCACAACGGACTCGACATTCCCGGCGCTTATGGCGAGACGGTTTATGCGATGCACAGCGAACGCATCACACGCCTGCTCGCCGTCGAAGGCGCGGGCGATACGCGCGAACGGCTGCGGCTGCCGCTGTTCGGCTACATCCACGTGCGCATCGGACGCGATCAAAACGATCAACCGCTGCCGAGCCTGCCGAGTGCGCAATTCCTGCGCGATGCTGAGAACAACGTAACTGCCGTACGTGTGCCGCGCGGTACGCACATCCGCGCGGGGCAAGCCGTGGGCACGCTCAACCGACTCAATCACGTACATCTCATCGC
>JABFSD010000168.1 GCA_013140935.1 Acidobacteriota bacterium | reverse complement strand
GTAAAGCACCTTCGCCATCTTCTCGCCGCCCAGAAAGCCCGGATCGGAACGCTGAAAACCTAACCCCCCGATGTTGCGTTCTTTGAGTTTGGCTAATTCATCCGCCGGAAAGCTCGGATGCAAAATCACGTCGGCAAAGAGCGCCATGATCTTGTCGTAATTTTCGACCAAGCCCGAAGCATTCACCGTCGTTGAAGTCGAAGTCAGTCCACTGCTCGCGCTCAATGAAGCGCCGAGACTGTCTACGGCTTCGGCGACTTGCTGGCTGTTGCGCGTCGCCGTGCCTTCGCGCAACAGAGACGAGGCGTATTCGGCGACACCGATCATTTTGTCGTCATCACTCAGCCCGCCTTTCAACACCACCATCTGCGCCGAAAACGTAGGCAGCTTGTGGCTTTCGAGCACGATGACTTGCAAGCCATTACTCAGTTTGGTTTCAAACGGTTTGGGCAGCGTGACTTTGAGTACGTCTTTGTTGACCGGAGCCTTGCCCTTGATGACTGCGCCTTTGCTGGAAGGCCGCTCTTGTTGCGCCGGTCCGCCTTGCGCAAAACCAGTCACGGTCAACGCCATCGGCAAAAGGATGTTGGTTAATTTAGATAGTTTTTTCATGAGTATTATTTCTCCTCCTCCCGATTATTCGCCGGGCTTCGCTGCGCCTTTCGGAGCAGGTACGGCGATGCCGATGGTTGATAATTCTTTTTTGAAGTATTGCTGCGCCACGCGCTGCACATCCGCTTTGGTGACGGCGGCGATTTTTGCCAGTCGCGTATTCACCAGATTCGGATCGTTCCATGCAATCGCGGCTTCAGCGATGCTCGAAGCCAAGCCCAACGAACTTTGTCGCGCATTGATCGCGTTGCGTTTGGCGAACTGTTTCGCCTTTTCAAGTTCCCAATCAGCGATGGGTTCGTTTTGCAATTTGGCGAGTTCTTCGTTGATGGCGGCTTCGACTTCTTCCTGTTTTTTGCCGGGCGTCATCACGGCGATGATCGCGTTCATGCCGATGCCGCGCCGCACTTGCGAATACATCTGGGCTTCGATCAACAACTGTTTTTCTTTGACCAGCTTTTGATAGAGCCGCGAACTTTCGCCGCCGCCCAAAATCGTAGAAAGCACATTCATCGCATAAGCATCCGGCGTATTCCCGCGAATGCCCTTGTAAGCCAAAATCATCACCGGCACTTGCGCCAGCGGGTCGTCAACTTTGAGGCGACGTTGCGCGTTTTGTACGGGTTCGTTGATGACGACGGCGGGCGGCTTGGGTTGCGCGGCGAGCGGTTCGAAATACTTTTTGATGAGCGTCAACGCCTGCGTCGGATTGAAATCTCCGACTAGCGCGAGCGCCGCGTTGTTCGGCGCGTAATACGTTTTGAAAAACTCGCGCACGTCTTCGACGCTCGCGGCAGTCAGGTCTTCCATCGAACCAATGGCCGAATGCTTATAAGCAAAGTCGTCGTAAATCGTCTCGTTCAGTTTCTCGAAAAAGATGCCGTAAGGCTGATTGTCCAAACGCAGGCGGCGCTCTTCCTGCACGGCGTTGCGCTGGTTGTCGAGATTCTCTTTCGAGATGTCGAGCGAACGCATGCGGTCGGCTTCGAGAAAGACTGCGAGTTCGAGTTGGTTGGCGGGCAGCGTTTCATAATAGATCGTGCGCTCTTCGTCGGTTGTACCGTTCATCTCGCCGCCGTTGGTGTCTACGAGAATGAAATGCTCGCTCTTGCCGATGTTCTCAGACCCCTGAAACATCATGTGTTCAAAGAGGTGGGCAAAGCCGGTGCGGCCTTTTTTCTCGTTGCGCGAACCTACGTCGTAATTGACGGAGATCGAGACGACCGGCGCGCTGTGGTCTTCGACGAGATAAATGCGCAGGCCGTTTTTGAGTTTGTGTTCGGTGAATTTCACCTGACTGGCCGACGCTGGGGCAGCCGCAGGCCCAGCATTAGGCTTGGTCGCCGGACGTTTCTTCTGCGGGTAAACGGGTGTCACACACAACAACACGGCAAACGCCACTAACCATGGGCTGCAAGCGTAAAACGCTTTTCGCATATTTCACTAACTCCTTAATTCGGGTTGGAAGGGATGACGGCAAGTTCGCATAACGAACGCGCAAAAACAAAAGTTGCAAGTGATCGGCGCGATTCCATCAAGCCGAGGCGATTCTAGCCCAGCGATTCGGGCATCACAAAAAGGCGAAGCCGCTTCACCACAATCGTTTTACGGGATAGGGATCGAAAGCGGCATCTATACTTACGATGGAAATGCCTTCCACCATCGCTTGCGCAATGATTAGCCGGTCAAAAGGATCGCGGTGATGAAAAGGCAAAGAGGTCAAAGGTGCGACGTGGCGAGGTTCAATCGGCAAAACCCGAAACTCATTGGCGTCCAACTCACGCTCAAAGAAATCGGACAATGGTTCGACCAACGAATATTTGCCAATACCGATTTTGATGGCGACTTCCCAATACGTTGCAGGACTGATTTCAATTTCATTGCTCTCATCCGCAATCAAATTTCTAGCCTGAGCGCTGAGCGATGGATCGTCTAACACAAACCAGAGAAACGCATGCGTATCGAGCAATAATCTCATGGCATGTACTCCTCAAAATCACGCAAATGTTCTTCATCGTCTGCATGAATCACAAGTTTCCCTTTCGCGCTACCGGGTCGGCGTGGCTTTCTGATTACGGGTTGGGCGCTTTGTCGGGTCTCTGGCTGAACGAGTTCCATCACACGCACGAGCGAGCCTTCAGGAAGGTGGCGGCCGCTCGGCAAAACGATTACGCCATTGCTGACCGTGCCAATAAATTCTTGTGTCAGAGTTTCCATTGCTTACTTGCTTAACAACAACCTCACTGTCTGTTTTGCTCTAAACGCAACCACAGATGTAGCCCCCGGCGAATTCCTGATTGGTTATTCCCGCGTGAGCTATACCAATCCCGTCAACCGGCTGTCAGCATCGCCGAAGCGTTCAAGCGGCACGCCCATCAAATCCATCAGCGAAAGGAACAGGCTGCACGCCTTGCGATTGTCGTTGCCTTTTTCGAGGTAATCGAGAATGCGTCCGGTCTTGAGCGCACCGCCTGCTTTGCCCGCCAGCACGATGGGCAGTTGGTCGGCTCCGTGCGAATCGCCGTCGAACAAACTCGAAGCGAACATCAGCAACGAATTGTTGAGCAAAGTCGTTCCGCCTTCATCAATCGCTTTCATCTTTTCGACCAGATAAGTGAATTGCTGCGCGTGAAACTGATTGGTCTTGAGATACATCGCTTCGAGTTCGGGCGCGCGTCCGTTGTGCGTGAGGTCAAGATGCAACGCGCCGCGTACGCCTTCGATAAAGCGGAAATTCATTTGCGAGAGATCGTTGTTAAGCATCAGCGTCACGACGCGCGTCTTGTCCATCTGCAACGCCAACACGATCAAGTCGAGCATCAAGCGAATGTGTTCGGGCACGTTTTGCGGAAGCGGTTCGCCCGGACGCGCCATCGTCGGTTTCGTCACCGAAGGCCGCCAGCCTTCGAGTCGCTCATCTTTGGCCGCGCGATCAAGGCGTTTCTCGATGTCGCGGATGGATTCCATGTATTCATCCAGCTTGCGGCGGTCGCTAGCAGTGACTTTGGTTTGCAGCGTCGTCGCTTCACTCAGCACGGCGTCGAGAATGCTGCGGTCGAGTTGGCGTCCTTTGCCATCGCCGAAAAGTTGGTCGAAAACGCGCGCCGGATAAATCTCTTTCGTCGCCGGTTTGGTCGGCGTAACCCACGACACGTTCGAGCCGTAAATCATCGAAAGCCCGTCTTCCAAACGCAGTTCATTGGGTTCGATGCCCAGCACCAAACTCGGCACGGCGGTGCGATTGCCGATGCGTTGCGCCAGCACCTGATCGAACGAAGTGCCTACGCGAATCTCTTTCGGGTCCATGCTGACCTGCGCGCCCGATAGCAAATTCATGCGGCCCAAGTGCGGACTCGTCGAGACAAACGCTTTGGCGTGATAAAGCCCGCGCGTGAACACGATGTCTTCACGGATGGACGCGAGCGGCTGTGCGCCTTGTCCGAACTCCATCGCCGCACCCGCGCCTTTGGCCCACCAATGCGAAGGCTCTACGCCGTTGGAAAAGTAGATGTGCGCGAATCGCAGCGGCGGCTTGTTGCCTTGCGCAAACGCAGGCAGCGATTCGAGCCACGGCAAGGTGAGCGCGACGCCTGCGCCGCGTAAGAAATTCCGTCGTGATGCCTTAATTGAGTTTTCCATAAGCTGTGTTCCGTTACTTGATTTGCTGCAAAAGTTTTTCGAGTTCGTTCGCTAACGAGTCTGCTGTATGAAAGCTGCGCAACTGGCGCACGATGGTTCCGTCGGGCAATGCCAGTCGAATGTCGGGCAAGCCCTCGACGCCCAATCGCTGCGCGAGTTCGGGATGCTTGTCCGTATCAATCCGTAAAAAGATCGTTCGTTCCAGCAAGGCTTTGACCGCAGGCGCGGGAAACGTCACGCGCTCTAACTGGCGACACGGCGCGCACCATTCAGCGAACAGATCAAGCACGAGCGGTTTGTTCTCGGCTTTCGCCTTGGCTAACGCTTCATCCAAAACCGCGAAGCCCGTCGGCAAAACCTGCGCGACCTGAGTCGCCGTTGTCGTATCGCCTGTCACCACCTGCGCGGTGTAACCCGACGCCTTGACGGTGCGCAACAACAATTTCGTATCGGCTTTCGTCGCGTCGTAAGTGACAAGAAATTCGTCACGGTCGAGCAACATCTTGAGTTGTTTCACTGCGGCAAGCTCTTCCAGAGCCTGTTTGACCGTTTCCGGTCAAGCCATTCAGACCGCGCCGCTCTTGCTCTTGCTGAATCCGTCAATGTGCAATCGCACGGTTTTCATTTGGGCTTTGCTGCTGGGTTTGGGTTGCGCCCAAACTGCGTTCGTCATCAGCCAGAGTGCCGCAAAAAGTAAGATCGTCTTTCTCATCGCTATAACCTTAATAATCGGACGGCGGGAATTTGCCACTTTCTACCCAAGCCACGCGCGCCGTTTTCTGGTAGATGTTATTCATTTGTAAGCTCGCCACCGTGGCACGCCCGCAAGCGGTTTTGCCAAGAATCTCGGTGCAATCAACGCTGAATTCGAAGTGTTCGCGCCAGTCCTGTCGGCGCGGGTTGAACAGTTTCACTGACTTTTTCGTCAAAGGATCAACGGCTCTGATTTTCATCGCCTTATATGAATTACAGCCAGTGCAAGCAAGCCAAAGATTAACTTCAACCGTAGCGCCGCCCAACGCTTCGGGGTGAAGGTGTTCTATTTCGAGTTTGTAAGAAATCAATTTCTGCGGACACAGGCAATATCCACAGCGTTCGTTCGCCTGTTGCCGAATCTTTTTCTCAAGTGCCTTGCTAATTTTGCTCATCCAAACCACGCCGTGAGATTTCGCGTAGTGCGAAGGCTTTCTTCACCGTTGTGAGTCGGCTCTCGTCTACTAATTGCCACATTTCC
>JABFSD010000717.1 GCA_013140935.1 Acidobacteriota bacterium | reverse complement strand
ACTCTAAACGTTGCCTCCAACGATCAAGTTATTTTTTAGCCTTTCAGATGGTTGCGGCATTTGGCGATTTCGCTTTGCAGCGACTCTTCCTGTTGCGCATCTATCGCACGTACCAACCCCTTTTCCTTGAGTTGATGTAAGAGCGCGAGACTGCGTTCATAGCTTTTGAGCGCGGCTTGCCAGAACCGTTGTCTTTCAGTTTCTGCCGCGCCTTTGCGTTGGGCCAGGATGACGTTGACTTCGCCGTCATAACCGTAAATTTCTTTCGCCATATTGAGCAAACCCGGCGCGGTCGGATTCGCCTTGAGCAGGTTTTCCAATTCCGTCAGCGACTGGTCGCATTTCATTTTGGCCTCTGCCGCCTTGCCTTGTTGTGCCAAGACGTAACCCACATTGTTGGCGTTAGTAATCAGGCTGCGGCGCATCTGTACGTTCTCAGGATCGGCTTTGACCGAAGCTTCATCCAGTTGCAACGCCCGGGCGTAACTTTGCAACGCCTTGGGCAAATCATTTTGCTCCCACAGATAATTGCCGAGCGCCGTGTGTTGGGCGGTCAAGGCAAAGCGTGCCTCAGCGTTATTCGGATCTGCCGCCGCCAACGTTTCAAAGTGCGCTAAAGACTGGCGCGCTAATTCCAGCCCTTTGGTTTTATCGCCGGTTCGCCATTCCGCATCACCGATTTTTCTGAGCATCATCGCCCTACTTCTTTGGCAAGCTGCGTTTTCGGCTCCGGCTTGCACCGGCTGACAGTGCTTTTCGAGCAGCGCGAGGTTTTGGCGGAAATGTACCAATGCCTGGCGATAATCGCCTTTCGCCACCAGTGCGTTGGCGATGGTTTCATTGCTGCTTCTCAGTAATTTATCCAGACGCGGTTCCTGAGGCTGGCGGGCGGCAACGGCTTCGCACAATTGCAGCGCGCGCCGGCTTAAACGCAAGGCGGCGTCTGCACCCTCAGCGTATTCAACTGCGCCGCTCATACTGAGCAGGCTTTGCGCCACATCGAGTTGCGTCGTCACATCAGTCGGATTTTTTTGCAGGACGGCTTCGCGCAAAGCCAATGCGTGGCGATAACTTTGCAACGAACCCGCGCCGTCACCGAGGTTGGCGACATAAGGATTGCCCTGAATCCCTGCGATTCTTTCATAAGCCTCGGCCAGTTCGCGTTGCAACGACGCATCGCCGGCGGCTTCGAGGGCGAGGCTGTCCAGGTATTCAATCGAACGCTGCACCAGCAAGCTGCGCGCGGGCGTAGCGCCGGGCAGTTTCTCAATCGCGTCGTGCAATTCAAACACCACTGAACGCGCCAATTTGCGTACATCGTTGAAACGGCGTTCGGCGCGGCGACGTTGTTGATTGATGCCGATGACGCCGCCTAGCAGCGACAGCAACAGTAAGGCAGCCACCGCCGTCACCGCTTTGTTGCGCCGCACGAATTTGTTGACGCGATAACCCAGCGTCGCTTTGCGCGCGCTCACCGGACGGCCTTCGAGATAACGGCGCAGGTCTTCTGACATCTGTTCGACCGAGGCGTAACGGCGCGACGGTTCTTTGCGCAACGCCATCAGCACGATGTTGTCTAGATCGCCGCGCAACTTGGAGCGCAACGCCTGTGCGGTTCCCGCCGACGTCAGCGGCTTAGTTTGTTTCGCATTCGCTTGCGTCTGGCGTCCGACCCGCAGCACGGCATCGCTAGGCGGTTCAGGTTCCTGTTCGACGACGGCTTTGAATAGTTCAGGCAACGCATCGGTTTGGGTTTGATAAGGACGATGGCCGGTCAGCAATTCATAAAGCAGCACGCCCAGCGCATATACATCGGTCGCCGTCGTGATGCTGCCGCCTTGCACTTGTTCGGGGCTGGCGTAAGCGGGCGTGAGCATCTGCCGGCCTTGCGCCGTTTCGGTAATCGTAGGCAGCGCCGCGTCATGCGCTCCGTTTTCGGGAGCGAGCAATTTGGCGATGCCGAAATCGAGAAGCTTCGGCGTGCCATCAGGTGTGACGAGAATATTCGACGGCTTGAGATCGCGGTGTACGACCAGATGTTGATGGGCGTAATGCACGGCGGCGCATACCTGCCGAAACAGTTGCAAACGCGCCGTCGTGTCGAGCTTACGTTCAGCGCAATAGACATCGAGCGGCTGGCCCTGAATGTATTCCATCACCAGATAGGGTTGGCCTTCCGGCGTCGTGCCGCCGTCGAGCAAGCGCGCGATGTTGGGATGATCGAGCGCGGCGAGAATCTGGCGTTCGTTGCGAAAGCGGCGTTCGATTTCCTGCGATTCAGCGCCGCGCCGGATGAGCTTGATGGCGACGTGTTTTTGGTAGCTCTGATCGGCGCGCGCCGCCAGATAAACCGCGCCCATGCCGCCTTGCCCTAATTCGCGGATGATTTGATAAGCGCCAATCAAGCGTCCGCGTTGCGCTTGTTGTTCGCGTTGCTTGAGCAACTCGACGCCGACCTCGAATGCGGGAGCCTGGATGAACTCACCCGCCTGCCGATGCGCCAGCAACAGCGTTTCGACTTCGGCGCGCAAGGTTTCATCGCCCGCGCAAGCCGAAGCCAGAAACGTCGCGCGTTCGTCGTCAGCGAGTTCGAGCGCCGTACCGAATAGCTCATCTACTTTTTCCCAACGGTCAGTTGGCAATGGTACCTCCTTGCAAGTAGCGATAGAGCCAGGCGCGCGCCATTTCCCAATCGCGTACGACGGTGTTGAACGAGGTGCCGAGCAGGCTGGCGGTTTCTTCGATGGTGAGTCCGCCGAAAAAACGCAGTTCGACGACTTGGCCTTTGCGCCGATCGCGCGCACTGAGTTGTTGCAGGGCTTCGTCGAGCGCGAGCAATGCGGCAGACTTTTCGTCGGAAAAAGACAGGGCTTCGTCGAGCGAGAGCCTCTCAAGCGATACGAAAGCCGCGCCGCCGCCGCGTTTTTCCTGCGCGCGAGCGCGGGCATGGTCAATCAGTATTTGCCGCATTACGCGCGCCGCGACGCCAAAAAAATGCAGCCGATTTTCGGGCAGCCAGTCGCCGTGGTTCTGCAATTTCAGATAAGCTTCATTGACCAGCGCCGTCGTTTGCAACGTATGTCCGCTGCGTTCACGTCGCAAATAACCCGATGCCAGTTTGCGCAATTCGTCATAGACCAACACATAAAGCTGATCGAAGGCTTGCTCGTTGCCCGCGCGCCATTCGGCGATGAGGGCGGTAATTTGAGGTGATGCATCCATAGCCGGTGACGGCCTAAAAAAAATCTTTTCGGGTGATGGGGTAACGCGCCAGGTTTCTCCGCATGAGTGGTTGAGCAGGTAAGTAGATTCGTGCTTGCCACGCTCAAAGGTGAACCGCATTCATCGAATTCATTGCAACACAATTTCTGTAATGAGCCAACTGATCGAGGAGGACTTTCGTTATGTCATCAATTTCACGCCGTACTCTGTCTTTCGTGCTGTTGGGATGTTGTCTGCTGGTTGCCTATCACTGGCAAGCGGCATCCGCGCAACAAGAACCGCTATCAACCGACACACCGCAAGCACTGCTGCAAACCGAAAAAGAACGCGCGCGGGTGAGCGCCGCGATTGAGAAACGCTTGCAACGCGAAGGTTTTGCAAGAGTGATCGTCGGCTTGCGCGGCGCGTTCAAAGCGGAAGCCGAACTCGAACGCCAACCTGACGGAGCCGCCGCCGTGCGCGCGCAACGCGCAGAACTCGCGCGGCGGCAGGATGGGTTGTTGCGGGCGTTGCCCGGCGTACGCGCGGCTTCGGTCAAGCGCTTCCAGTTCATCCCGCATATCGCTTTTGAAGTGGACGCCGCGAGTTGGGACGCATTGCTGCAATCCGAATTGGTGAACGCCATCGAGGAAGATGGCGAAATGCACGCCACGCTAACTGAGAGTACGCAATTGGTCGGTGCACAAAGAGCGTGGGCCGCCGGATTTTCAGCGAGCGGACAAGTCGTCGCAGTACTTGACACCGGCGTAGATAAAAATCACGAATTCCTGCGCGGCAAAGTCGTATCTGAAGCCTGCTATTCGACGACGAGCGAAGAGTTTACGTCGGTGTGTCCGGGCGGAGTGGCAGAGACGACCGCCCCGGATTCGGCGTTGCCGCCCTCGTTCACCGATGGCTCTTGGCATCACGGCACCCACGTCGCAGGCATTGTGGCGGGCAAACTCCCTACGCAACCTGATCGTGTGGCAGGCGTGGCGCGCGATGCGCAATTGATCGCCATTCAGGTTTTTTCGCGAAAAAACGACGATGGTAAAACCCGGGCCGTTACCTCTGATGTTGTGAAAGGATTGGAGCGGGTTTACGAGTTACGCCGTAGCTTTAACATCGCCGCTGTCAATTTGAGTTTAGGCAGTGAAACAAAATTCTCGAGCGCATGCGATCGCGCAAGTTCGAGTTATACCAACGCCATTAACCTATTGCGTGCTGTCGGGATCGCCACAATCGCGGCCAGCGGCAATGAAGAGTACACCGACGGCATCAGTCTTCCCGCCTGCATTTCCAGCGCGATTGCGGTTGGCGCAACCACCGACGGCACTGACAACCGCAACACCCCCAACGGTATCGTGGATACCGTGCCGATTTTTTCTAACAGCTCACCCTTAGTGAAATTGTTAGCGCCTGGCTCGTGGATCGCTTCATCCGTTCCGAACAATCGGTATGCGGTGTCGCAAGGGACTTCGATGGCTGCGCCGCACGTGGCCGGAGCTTTCGCGGTGATGCGGCAAAAGTTTCCGACCGCCACCGTAGACCAAATCACCGATATGCTGGCGCAATCCGGCAAGCTCATCACCGACCCACGTAACGGTGTGACGAAACCGCGTCTGCAACTCGATGCAGCGCTGAATCAGCAATACGAAGAACTGAAACACGACGACGGAACGATAGAGGCCGGTCGTCATCAAGACGGGCTGATGGTGGTCAACCGTTTCACGCCCTCACGCTATCCCGCAAAACTCAAGAGTCTCAAAATCTTTTTCGCCAAATCGGATAATCGGCCTGATCCGCAGGGGCAATCCATCAGGATCGTCGCTTTTCAAGGCGGCTCGCTCGATACCAACCCGCCTGCGACACCCGTTTATTTGGTGGATAGCCATTTCACGCTGCCTGACATCAGCGCGCTCGGGTTTTATGAACTGCCGATCAATAACGGCCCAACAATCATGAACGGAGATTGGTACGTAGGATTTCAAGCGCCCAATCCGGCAGCGGGCGTAGTGTTCTGGTATGACTCGAATGGCACACAAGCCCGGCGCTCTTATGCTTCGACTGACAATGCCTCGACATTCAGCCTTTTCTTAACCAGCAACGGGCAACCGGTGAACGCGATGATTCGCGCCGTAATCGAAAACGATGCGCCTGCGCCGAATTGCACTTACCTCTTGTCTGCGCCGGTGCAAAGCATGGCAGCGGCAGGCGGCAACGGTTCTTTCAATGTGATGGCGGCAGCCGGTTGCGCGTGGACGGCGCGCAGCAATGTGAGTTGGCTGACGA
>JABFSD010001057.1 GCA_013140935.1 Acidobacteriota bacterium | reverse complement strand
AATCCGGCGAGCAGCATCGTAAAAGTCATCACGCCATAACTAGGCGCGGCGATGAAACCTAGGATGCCGACGATGTGTAAGCCGAAGGCGAGATAAAGCAGGTTGCGCATGCCCAGATTGTCGAGCATCGGCGAAGCCACCAGAATCGAAGCCGCAAAGCCGAAAAAGGCCATCGTCGAAATCCAGCCGTAATCGCCGCGCGCCGTTACGCCGGTCAACAGGCCGCTGGTCGTGACCACTTGATCTTCGACGTTGCCGCGCAATGCGAAAATCATCGCGGTCACGACCAGCGAGAGACAACTGGCGAGGAACAGCCTGCCTTGGTTGATGGGTTGCTTCATATCAATTTCTCCTAAAGTGAGTTGGGCAAAATCGAGCGACACGAAAGCGAAGTCGGCTTACACAAATGACGTGTCAGCCCACAGCCGTTTCGTTCGCTTGCAAATTGTTCAATGTCTAAAAGGCGGTGTTTCCGCCGGAAGGGAATTGCTAAAACGGCGCGCATTATGCCGCAGCGGGTTCAATATGCAAACGGATGTGGCGCAGACTTCAGTCTGTGACCGTAGTGTGGACTTTAGTCCGCACGGGCACTCATTCCTAGACCGTGCGGACTAAAGTCCACACTACGGTCACAGACTGAAGTCTGCGCCACATCCGTTTAACGCCCGATACCTTCAACGACAAAGCCCGCCCAATAGTGAGGGGCGCTCCAACGCGGACTCTTGCGCATCACGACTTGCGCGGCGTGCAATGCGGCAGGCGGCGACAGCTTTTGCCCGAATAGATTTTCATAAAAGAGCCGCATGAATTCGCGGGTCGCTTCGCGGTCTACTTCCCAGAGGCTGGTCATTACGTTGCGCACACCGGCATACATCATGCCGCGCGTGAGGGCGACGAGGGCCTCGCTGCGCGCGGGCGAGCCAAGCGCCGTGCGCGCTGACGGCAACGTGACGAGTTGCGCGTTGAGATTGAGTTGATAGAGATCAGCCAGCGAGACGAAGCCCGGTTGCGATTGTCCTTCGGGATTGACCAGCGAGAGCGCGAAGCCGGAAAGCTCAGGCCGATGGGCGTTGATGAAAGTGGGTACGTCGAGATGCAGCGCGTAAAAATCGCTGAAGTGCCCGTCCATCAAATTGGTGCGCGTCGCGTTGAAATCATACGCCTTGAACATCAACCCCTTATACAACTCGTCCCAGTTCAAACGAACGCCGCGCCGCGTCAAAGCGCGTTTGGTGAATTCAGCCGACGCGGGGTCGTTGACCATTTGCGCGAGGGCTTCGGGGTAAACGTCTTTGGCGTTGGCACGGGCCGCTGCCGGAAGGCGCACGTCGTTGGCTTGCAATACGGGGTCGGAAATGACGGCGAGGTCGCGGCCTTCGGTGCGTTTGGGCGGCGGCGTATCGCGCAAATAAGCCAGCGTGTATGACGACGGCAGCGAAGCGATTTCGCGGCGGAACGACAGCACGCGTGTCTTATCTTCATAGAGCGCGGCGAACGGTACGTAATGCAACGCGCCGTCGGGTACGATCCAGAGTTTGTTGACCTTAAATTGCGTGGCGACCGGCGTGATGATGAGTTTGCTCAACTCACGCAACAGCGCGTCGGTGTTCGTGGCAGGTTGCGCCGAAGCCTGCGCCAGCCGTTGCGCCAATGCTTCAATGGCTGCGCCCGGCCCTAACGTATAGCTTTTGGCTTCGGTCTTGGTGATATACCACGCGGTGCTGCTTTCGGTGCCGAGCGCGTATTCAAGCAGCGCCGTGTCGGCATCGAGCAGTTGTTGAATTTCAGCGAAGCTCAACGCCTTGGGCCGCGCCAGCAAGGCGTAGCGCGGATGTTTGTCGAAGAGTTCTTTTTGCAACGTCTGATATTGCCGCGTCAGGTCGTCTACTTGTTGATTGAGTTTGGCGAGCTGCGCTTCGGGCTGGCGGGTTTCCAGGGCTTGCGTGCGTTGCGCTTCGAGTTGGCGAATTTTGTTGATCAACTCGCGTTCACGCCGCAGCGTGTCAGGGTCGGCCCACGCCGAAAAATCCACTTTTGCCAGATTGAGAAAATCGAGCAGGTTGTTGGTGCGCAGCCGTTCGCTCAATTGAAAGGCCAATACGTCAGAGCTTTCTTTCAAACGACGGGCGTTTTCATTCATCAGCAAATCGAGATACAGCGAGTATTCGGGGCGCTTGCCGTATTTCAACAACTCCGTTTCATAAGCGCGGCGACGCGGCGATTCGCTCAACGCGAAGGCGATTTCTGAATCTTTGAGTGCGCCGGCGGTGTCGCCCATCGCGTGGGCGGCGCGGGCGCTCATCACCAGCGATTCATATTCCCACAGATAATGTCCAATCCGTTTTGCCAACCCGTAAGCGCGCTGTCCGGCCTCGCGCGCCGCCGGATGGTCGCCGAGTTTGCTGGCAAGGCGGCATTGCAAAAAAGCGACTTGCGTTTCAGCCAAACGCTCGCCGTGAATTTTCACCAGTTCGTTGGCGCGCGTCAGTGCGACGGCTACGTCGGCGGTTTGATCGGCGTCGAGCGAAGTGCGCGCAAAACCGATCTGCACGACGCTTTCGACTTCAGGCTTCGTATAAAATTGCGCGAGTTGCCGCGCTTCGCGGTAAGCCGTCAACGCCTTTTGGTTGTCATTCGCCGCAAACCACAATTCGCCCAGGTTGTATTGCAACGAAGCCTGCACCGCCTTATCGCCCAACGATTGTGCCAGCGCGAGAGCCTTGGTGAACGTCGTGCGCGCGTCTTCGATTTCGCCGAGCGCGAGTTGCAATTGGCCTACGCGATGTTGCAGCGCGAGTTCGGCGGGTTTGTCGTTCAAGGCGCGGCGCAACAGCATCGCCTGGGTGAAGGCACCAGCAGCGCGTCCTTTGTCTTTCAAATCCAAATAGGATTGTCCCATCAATTCGTAACCATCGGCTTCCCAACCTTTGTTTTCAATAGCTTGACAGATCGGGATGACATCCTGCGCCGCCGTGGCCGCTGCCGCGTATTGTTGTTGCTGGCGCAGCGCGCGAACCTTTTCGAGCATCAAGCGTGCCTGTTCGGTCTTATCGCCCGTGGTTTTGAAATAAGGCACGAGTTTGTCGAGGCATTTCACCGCTTCACCGTGTTCGTTAAAGGTGCCGTGAATGCGGCACAGCCCTTGTCGGGCGGTGGCTTCCAGTCCTGCGTCTTCGAGATTGAAACCCAGCATCGCCGCGCGCGAAAAGAAATCACGGGCTTCCTGACTGTTGTTCAAATCAAGCGCGAGTTGTCCCATCTGCAACAACGTACTCGCGCGCCAAGCGTCTTCTTTCATGTTTTGCCAGATCAACAAGGCTTGCTCGAAATAAGTCCAGGCTTGTTTTTTCGAGGCCGTATCGCCTTGCGCGGCCATGCGGCTGGCTTCAGTGGCGAGGGTTTGCGCTTTGAAAAGTTTGCGGTCGTCTTCGGTGGTGGGATGACGGTCTACGAGTTTGATGACATAAAGCCCGGCGCTGTCGCGTGTCGCGCCTGCGATTTTGATGCGCACTTCCGTGCCAGTCTCGGTCAACAGATAAAGCGGTTCACTGCCTTTGATCGAAGTCCGCACGTTGACGCGCGCGAAATCTTTGCCATCGCCCACGGTGGCCGAAACGACCACGTCGGCGTTGCGTTGTTCGACTTCGACGCGGGCCGCTTCGTCTTTTGACAGATTGACGCGAAAGAGATGTTCGCGGCTGCCGGAGATGGTGCGCTCGACGGGCGTGTCGAGTTTAAGCAAAGTGAAAGTGTCAGGCCGCTGTTGAGCCGTCACGGTTGCGCGCGCAGACCAATCCATCCAACACACCGGCCAAAACACCGACAGCGTTAGCGTGGCGGCTAACCAAAAACGCAAAGACATAACAGAATTCCTCAAAACGTAATGATGGCAATGCCCGCGATGCACCTATCGCATGGCATAAGATTTATTCGTGGGGGCGCAAGATGAAATGTTGAAACGCGCGCAGTGTAATGCGTCAGGCACAAGCTGTCATCCCTGTGCCCAACGCATCTGAGCTCAGGCGGCGGGAGGGACAGGATATTCGGGATAAACTTTTTCGATGATTTCACCCGGCGCGGGCGTCGCCGTGAATTGCAACAGCGCATCTTTCAGCACTTGTTTTTGCAATGCGCGCATGCCGGGTTTGCCGAGTGAATTGCCGATCTGAAAATCTTTCGGATAAAGCGCCCGTGGCGGACGCATCTGTTTGGATACTTCCGGGCTGACGGTGATAAGCACTGTCGGCAATCCGAGTTGTTCGATTTCACGTTGTACCGCGACGACCGTGCGGTGGCAGACCTGCGGTCAGCCGCCGGTGAGTACGATCACGTCGGCGCGCGATTTTTTGTTGATGTGTTCGGCAATCGCGGGCGCGGTCTCTTCATACATCTGTTTGAGCCGCATCGTGTAGCCCATATAGCCCACGTGTTCGCGGGCTACGTCGCCGATGAAGCCTTCCGCTTTCAGTTCACGCAATATGTCTAACGGGAAGACTACGTTGATGTCCTGATCGGCGTCGGTGTGGTCATAGTGATGATGCGTCACCATCAGCTCTTCGTTTTTATCGTTGCCGCCGATGACGCGAAAGGTGAGGTCGCCTAGTTCGTCAGCGATGTTGAACGGTTCCTGATCTTTGCGATGGACTCCGGCGGCGGTGACGATGGCAACCGTAGCTTTCGAGAGTTCACGATCAAGCGGTGTGAAGGGAATACATTTGCGGTGGAGTTGCACGAGATAAATCCTTGGGAAAAAGCCACGGGGAACACGGGGTTTAGGGGGGAAGACTTGGGCATTGAATGCTCAGCCTTTTCGCCTAAATCCTCGTGTTCCCCGTGGCAAAGTAACTACAGCTTGCGCAACACGTCGTGAATCGTTTCGTTGTCGGGTTGCGTTTTGATGTCGTGAATGTCGGCGTAAGCGACGTTGCCCGCTTTATCAATCACGAACAGCGCGCGTTCGGTGATGCCGTCGGCGTCGCGGTAAGCGCCAAAAGATTTAGCGACTGCGCCTTTGGGTTCAAAGTCGGCGAGCAGCGGATAAGTAATGCCTCCCAGGCTTTTGGCCCAGGCGACGTGGCTCGGAATCGAATCAACGGAGACACCCAAAACTTGGGTATCTGCCCCACCGAAGCGACTCAGGTCGGCTTCGTATGAGGGCATTTGCACCGTTCAGACAGGCGTCCAATCCAGCGGATAGAACGCAATGAAAACATTTTGCTTTCCCTTGAAATCTGACAGCTTGACAGTCCCACCGAGGTGGCTTTTCAGCTCGAAATCAGGAGCAGCATCCCCAACATTGAGGGCCATGGTTTTCTCCTTATTGCTTGGTTAATTGTTTTGCCTCATTGCAGAGGCGTGATGAATCGCCGTTAGAAAAAAGTACGACATAACGACAACCGCATTAAAGCACACCGATGATTGGGCAGGCAATTTTGACGTGGCGCAGGCTTCAGCCTGTGACCCGTTGTGTGGACTTTAGTCCGCCAGTGATTGAGGTGGTGAGTCG
>JABFSD010000783.1 GCA_013140935.1 Acidobacteriota bacterium | reverse complement strand
CCGCGAGATGGATAACTTTGAAATTCAACGCTCAGGCACGGCGGCGCAACCTTCAACGACTGAAACCAAAGTCTGGCGCACCTTCGATCATCGCCCGCGTTTCGGCACGAATTACGGCGGCTTGCGCAATCGGCTGACGATTCTTTCCGAGGCTTATAGTTACCTTGATTTCAAAGGACGCATCGCCGTCACTGAAGCCTTCGTCGAAGAGATTCTCAATTACAGCGCCGCCCACGCCGCCGACATCTCCGCACTCATCCGTCGCGTAGACACCGACGCCGCACGCGGCAAACTCGCGCAAGCGGGCGTGGAATTCGAACTGCAAGCCGCTGCCAAACCTGTCAACATCCTCGTCGGTGCGGTCGAGAAAAAACGCAATCCGCGCAATAACAAAGACATGACCGCGATGGTTGAGAGTGTTGTAACGCCTACGCCGATGCTCGAATACGGCACGTTCGCCGCGCAGCGTTCCGCCGCTGTGCCGCGTGCTTACGTCTTCAAAAACGAAGAGGGCTTGCAAACCGTCCTCGCCAAGCTGCGCGCCCACGGCCTCACGGTCGAAACGCTCACCGCCGATCAAACCATCGAAGTCGAGAGCTTTACCATCACCCAAGTCAATCAGGCCGCGCGCCGCTTTCAAGGCCACGCCGAAACCAAACTCAAAGGTACGACGAAAACCGAAAGCATCAGCTTTCCGGCAGGCTCATTGCTCGTGCGAACTGCGCAGCCGCTGGCTCCGCTCGTGTTTTATCTGCTTGATCCCGAAAGCGATGACGGACTGGTGAACTGGAATTTTCTGGATGCTTATCTCGAAAAGGGCAAGGTCTTTCCGATTTATAAACTGATGACTGAAGTGAAAGCTACAGTCGGACAGTTGTTCCATAAAAATAGGACAGCCTCGACTGCTCAGAATCGCTATGTATGATCAGATTGAAAAGAAGATGCGGCGAGCCGCTGATAACGGGCGCATCGTATTGGGTACGCACGTCCGTAAAAATCTGATCTTGCGCCGTTTCACCGCCGACGACATTGATGCCTGTTTGGAAACGGGCAACATCGTAGCGCATCAATCTGACGGCGACGAAGTGAAATATATCTGGCACGGAGAAGCTCTCGACGGACGCGAAATCGGCCTCGTCGCCAAACTCACTTATCACCAGAAAGTTTTTGTGATGACGGTTTATTGGGTAGAATGGCTCGACTATGAATAAGAAGAAACGCGCAAAAAACCTGCATTCGCGGTGTGAAATCTGCGGCGCTCCGGGAGTGCAGACAATCATGAGCGCCGAAGTCGTGGACGGCATCCTGATCGAAGGCATTCCCGATCATCACTGCGATACTTGCGGCGAAAGTTATTACACGATTGAAACCCAAAGAGCGATTGACGAAATCAGGGCGAACCCGCGCCGTTACGCGCAACGCAAGACAGTACTCGCCGCTGTCGCTTAACCTCGCTCTCACGAAACCACAAAAGGCTGCAAATTACTCTTCTGAAAAAAAAACAGAAAGCGGTGAACCGTTTCCGGCTCACCGCTTTTTATTTCTCTGCATGATCGGCAGCTATCGCTTATTGACCTTTGGTCGTAAAGAAATAGCTCAGACCGATGATGAAAGTGTTTTGACTGTTACGCGCGGCCCCGCCTGAGTTCGTGAAGAAGTTCCGGTCAGAGAAATCTCGACGATATTCGAAACGGGTGATGAAGTTGTCTACCAACTTGATCTCGTGCGTCAGCGTCAGGTCTTTGAGCGTTTGGCCCAAGCCCGTGCGTAAGCCTTCGCGGTCTTTGAAAACCTCGAAGCGCGGCGAGAAGGCCATGCGGCTATTCAAGGCGTAGCGCAAATAGCTGGCAAAAGCCTGCCATTGGCCGCGCTTGCCGTCGTTGTCGCCATCTTTGCCTAACGTGTATTCGCCCATCAACGTGAGTTTGTCGTTCACGTAAACGGTCGCCAACGTGTCGGCAATGTGACGGACGTTGTCGCGCGAAGACGTCGCCGGCACATTCGCCAACGGCGCTTCTTTGCCGACCAGGTAACTTTGCACCACCGTGAACTTGCTCGTCGGTGATACGGAAATCTGGCCGCCTACGCTTTTGCCGCTGCCTTTGGCGTTGTTCTCAAAGACGTTGTCCCAGCCGTTCACGAGCAAACCCGTGACGGCGACTTTGTCATTGATCGCGTATTTGGCACGCAATCCCATGTGGTAAAACGGCCCGCCATACCAATAAGTAAAGGCGCGTGAGTAGTTGAAGTTGTCTTTGGTATCAACCACTTCGCCGCCAATCGGGGTATAGAACTTGCCGAAATCCAGCGTGAGACCTTTGCCAATCGGCGCCACATAACTCGCATAAGCCTGCAATACGTGTTTCGTCCCGTCGTTGCGGCTCGAATCGCTGACCGAAATAACGCGGTCAACGGTCTCGCCTACGCCGAGTTCGACACGGAAGCCGATGGGATTTTCTTTCGAGTTTTTACGCTCGAACGAAATCTTCGCCATCTGCAAACTGAAAGCATTGTGGCGCACGTCGAACGCGCGTCCCTGACTGAACAAATCCACTTTGTTGCTGTTGTAGCTGTAATAGCCATCCACGATGCCGCTGACTTCAACATCTTTGAAGAAGTTGAGTGCGCCAGTCGGTTCGTCTTTTTTCGGAGCCGGGGCCGGGGCGGGAGCCGTAGCCGCAGGAGCCTGCTGTTGTTGCACAGGCATAAGCTGTGCTTGGGCGGGCTTCGGCGGCGCGGGCAAGTTCAGCGTCGTCATCGGTGTAGCCGAGAACATCGTCTTGGCAGACCGAACGAACGACTTGAACGAGAGTTTCACGCGCGGAGCATTCGCGGCCAATTCGGGCAATACGACCGGAGCTTCTTTTTGAAACTCCGCCGCTTTGACTGGCTGACTCGCTAAAGCATTGGCGCATTCCGCTTTGGTGGCCCCTTTGGCGATACGACTGGCAACTTCTTCAGAGATGTTCAGCAGTTGGGATTCCAACTGGCGTACACGCTCTTCCATCAGTTCCATCGCGCGGGCCATCTCGACTGACGTAGGCACACGAGGCTCGATTTTTACGGGCATCGGGCGTCCGGGTTCAGCCGTCGGCTTCGAACTGGTTTTGGCAATTACCGCGACGGCATTGTTCGTGGATGCGTCGCTCGTGTTGATGACGTTGGCGGCATAGGTGGAGATCGGCATCGCTAACATGCCGAACCCCACCATGAAGTTAAAGGTCGCGCGTCTAAACAGGCCCGACCCTTCGATTCTTCTTAAAATCATGGGTTTTGTTTTCTCCTGAAAAGCAGCGCGCTGTCGGCGCGTTTCTAACGGCGCAGGCCTCGGACGGTGTAATTACAACCGTCCGCCATACTTGCGCCGCAGGGAAACCCCGCAGCGCCGCTGCGTCATAACTCGTGGGTGATGAAACCCCTGATTGCTCGCGGAGAAATAAAAAGAATAACGGGCAGGAATCGTGCTGAACCGAGGATTCACACGAATGCGTTTCACCGTTCACCTGATCCTGTCACCACACACCTTCGCATTCTCTGCGGGTCTCACCGCTGCTCTCTCAAACGGCACTCAACGCCACTTGCCGGGCTCCTTCGCCCTGCCGCAAGCGCCTTTGATGACGACGTGGACACCTCACACGCACACTTCGACTGAATTTTTCAGCCTGATGAATTGTGGGGAAGGTGATGGCGGCACTTGAACTTTCCGCTGTCGTATTTTTGAGATGGGGGATGAGAACCGCGCGCATCTTACTCAAAAGCCGTCAGGTATGGAAAAGAAATTTATGACACGCTGGCTAAGGCGTCTTCCAGCAAACGCAGGGCTTCGAGTTCCAGCAAGTCGGCTTTGAGCGATTCTGGCGCAAGTGGATTCACCGTCACGGCGGGCAAAGCCGTTATGACAGGCAGCGATTCGTCAATCATAAACAGGTCGGTCGCGGCGCGGTCGCTGGCGGCGCGCAACTTTTCATACGCCGCACGAATGCGTTTGAAACCTTCGGGGTCGCGTTCGGGGGAGTGTTCGCGCACGAGAGCGAAGTAAGCCTGTTTGATCTCGACTTCGGTCGCACTAGATGCCAAGCCGAGCGTTTCATAAGGATTTTCACTCACGGTCAGGTTCGTCATTTTTTCTTCTTCTTTTTCGGTTGGGATTTTTTTCTACGACTCGAACGGAAGCCGAAGAAGTCACCATCGTCTTCCGCAAAGTCATCAAGGAAAGGTGGCAAGCCGCCCAATCCACCTAATCCGCCCAGACCGCCCAACAGTCCGCCGAGCAAGCCGCTGCCACGTCCGGGAGCGCCGCTCAATTGCGCGAGCAATATTTTCATTTCGCTGACGCCAGCCAACATATCGGCGTATTCGGGACGGCCTGTCGCCAGCCGTTCGGCTTCGGCCAGTGAAGCGCGGGCGGCTTCTAGGTCTTTCGGGTTGATGCCGCCCAACAGTGCGAAAGGATTGCTGATGCCCATCAATCCGGCGACCCGTGCCAGATGTGGCGTAGGGTCGGTCGGATCAAGTGCTTCGGCTTTTTTCAGGAAGCGTTCGGCGTTCTTGTTGTCGCCCGCTTCGATGAGATGCGTAGCGATTTCCATCAACGTATCCAGCGAAGCAGTTTCCGCCACGAGGTCGAAATACTTCAATGCTTCTTTGAGTTTTTGCGCCTCGAAATAAGAAATGCCGATCGTCATCAAGACGTGTGAACTGGCGTCGAGTTCCTGCGCTTTTTTGAAAAGCGCTTCGGCTTCTTTCTTTTTGCCGTTCCTGAGATAGATGCCGCCTGCGATGGCGTATTTATGCGGCTTCTGTTCTTCGATAGCGACAAAGCGTTCCAGTATGCGCTGCGCCTCGGCGGGCTGCTTGGTGTCGAAATAAAGTTGCGCCGCATGCGTGAGCGCCAGTTCGAATTGCGGTTCGAGCGTGAGTTGTTCTTCGCAATAAGCGAGGGCCTGTTTGAAATTGCGACTCTGTTCTGCGCGCTTGGCTTCGTGGCCGAGAAAGGCGACGTAAGCGCGGCGGACGTAATCATTGTCAGGTTCGAGCGCGCGGGCTTGCGCGAAATTCTTGCGCGCATCGGCGGGGCGCTGCATTTGTTCGTAAGCCATCGCCTTGCGCGCCAGCACGTCAGCCGTCGGGCCTTTTCTGTGGGCAAGTGTCTCAAGATGCTTGAGCGCCGCTTGCGGCATTTCGAGATTGGTCAGAATGTCTATGGTGCGTTGCCGCAGCGTGTGATTCTCGGGATCGAGCTTGAGCGCGGCTTCGAGCGCGTTGGCGATGGCTTGCTCGTCCTGCGGCGATTGCGCGTGTTCGAGCATCAGGTCAATCACGTGCGATTCGAGTTTCAGCAAGCGCTCTTTCCAGGCGGCGTCTTCCCGATGCAAGTCGAGTTGCGAACGCCAGCGTTGGGCGAGCGTGCGCCAGTGTTGCAAGGCTTCGCGCTTGCGATTCAATTTCTCGCAGGCGACGGCGAGATTTTTCATCAGCGTTTCATCTTTCGGACTCATCGCCAGCGCCTGTTGCCA
>JABFSD010000104.1 GCA_013140935.1 Acidobacteriota bacterium | reverse complement strand
AATTTGCTCTTGGGCCCGTTCCCACGCTGTTTCACCGGTAAACTGGGTCGCTAGAAATTCTCCCGTAGAAAGGTCAATAAACGCCAAACCCATCCCTTCGCCCGCTCCGCAAACCGCCGCCAGATAGCTGTTTTCTTTCGACTCCAGCAACTGATTTTCGAGCGCCGTACCCGGCGTGATGACTCGCACCACCTCACGCCGTACCAGCTTGCTGCCTTGCGCGGCTTCGGCTTGTTCGCAAATGGCAATGCGAAAACCTTTGCGCACCAATTTCGTGATGTAATTCGTCACCGCGTGATAGGGAATCCCGCACATCGGAATCGGCTGCCCCTTTTCCTTATGCCGCGCAGTCAGCGTGATTTCCATCTCGCGCGCCCCGATCAGCGCATCGTCAAAAAACAGTTCGTAAAAATCTCCCATCCGAAAGAACAGCAACGAACCCGGATGCTGTTTTTTGATTTCGTGATATTGACGCAACATCGGCGTGAGTTGCTTGTCGTTAGCTGACATAAAGGGTGTTTGCTCCTGAAGAAAGTAAGACTGCGGTTCCGGTTGATTGAGAGAAACGGCAGTCTATAATCGCGTTTCTGATTGCGTCAATGCGAGTTACGAAAACCTTCAATGCCTGAACCCATCAATCCAATCGAACCCATCATCCTGGCCGTAGACACTACTGCGCCCCAGGCGAGTTACGCTTTGTACGCAGGCGAACGCGAACTCGCGCGGCGTGTGACAGCGGCTGATGTGCCGCATTCGCATGCGTTTTTCAGCGAGATCGAAAGCCTGCTGAAACAAGCCAACCTAACGATGAATGAACTCGATGCCCTTGCCGCCGTCACCGGCCCCGGCAGCTTCACCGGCCTGCGCGTAGCCCTCGCCGCCGTGCAAGGCTTTGCGCAAACCTTGCACATTTCAGCTTGGGGATTGAATACGCTGGATGCCGTCGCCTTGGCAGCGGGCGTGACGGGCCGCGTGCTGGTCTTGCTCGAAGCCGGGCGTGGTGAGTGTTATGCGGGTTTGCGCGACATTCAATCGGATGGGAGTTTTACCCAGCCGCGCGCCGATGCCGTCGCTCCGCTCGAAACGCTCTTGCCGGAATTTTTCACCGAAGGTTTATTCGTTACGGGCAGTGCTGCGATGAAGTTGGCATTGCCCCCAGACCAGCGGACTGAAAATTCCCCGCTCGCCCCAGTCATCGCCGCCTATGTGGCTCGCGCCTTGCAAAATGGCCTGACTGCCGAACGTCATCCCTTGCAAGCCTGTTACATCCGTCCGCCTGACGCGAAGCTCAAACCCAACGCCTGAAAATGACCGACTACCGCATCGAACCCATGCAACTCGAAGATGTACCCGTTGTCTGCGCGCTCGAAACGGCAGCGGGGATGAGTACGTTAGGCGAGCCGTTTTTCCGTAAGAAGCTGGCCGACCCGACCGCGATCATGCTCGTCGCCCGCGCTCCGCACGTCATAGCCCTTTTCTCAAGCTGGGTCATCGTTGACGAACTCGAAATAGACAACGTTGTCGTCACACCCAGTCATCAACGGCAAGGAATCGTCGCGTCCCTCTTGACCGAAGCCCTTCGACAGGCCATCGCACGCGGTGCGCAATCAGCCGTGTTGGAAGTGCGCGCAAGCAACGCCCCAGCGCAACGGCTTTACGAATCATTCGGTTTTTTGGCGGCAGGTCGGCGGCGCGATTATTACCGCGACCCAAAAGAAGATGCAGTGATTATGCGATACGTTTGTCAGACGAACGATGCTCACACGTAAGACCGGCGGCACCTCGTCTTACGTGCCGCGCTGTAATCTGAAAAATTTATCGTGCCGATGAAAATTTCTGTTCGCCAAGTCTTGAAAATTTCCTGATTGGGCGTACTATGCGCGCAGTGCAATTCGGTCTGAGAAACCACGAAAATCTCAGGCACTTTTGGTCAATCAACATCCAAGACAATTAGGAGGACTAGCTTATGAGCAATGTGACTGCTGAAACAGCGTTGAAAGAATTTCTGCTTACGAACGATGAAACGTTTCGGGCGCTCGCTACGGAACATCATGATTACGAAACCCGCTTGAGCGAACTTTCCTCACTCCATTTCCCTAACGAAGACGAACAAGTCGAAGAAGCCACCATCAAAAAGAAAAAGTTGCACCTGAAAGACCAGATGGAAGCCATCATGACCCGACACAAGACGAGCCAGATGTCACACTAATCACCAAGGCTCGGTCTGACTGACGGACCTAACGAAATCACATACTGCCGAAACGGGGACAACGAATTGTCCCCGTTTTGCTTTTGGCGAACAGTTGTTAGACTGCCTCAACCAATCACTAACAACGAGGTTTTTCAATGAGCGACACGCAGTCCAATCCGCCGCGCAAAGGCATTCGCAAAGGCATTTACATCGTACCGAGCGCCTTTACGATTTTGAACATTATGTGCGGCTTTTACGCCATCGTGAACGCGATTCAAGCCGTACAGTTAGGACTCGCGCCCAAAGCCCTCGAACTTTTCGATCACGCAGCCATCGCCGTCGGCCTCGCTGTAATTTTCGACGGCCTCGACGGACGCATCGCCCGCATGACCAAAACCACCAGCGAGTTCGGCGTCGAACTCGATTCCATCGCCGACGTCGTCACCTTTGGCGTAGCCCCCGCCGTGCTGGCTTATACCTGGGGTTACGGCGGCGTGCAGGGAATTGACCGTTACGGTTGGGGCGTATCGTTTTTCTTCATGATCTGCGGAGCCTTGCGCCTCGCGCGTTTTAACGTGATGGCGCGTTCGCCCAAATTCGACAAACCGGGTACGTCACCCAAACTGGATAAAAAATCTTTCGTAGGTTTGCCCATCCCGCCTTCCGCTGCTGTCTTGGCTTCGGTCATTCATTTCGCGCCGATGCCGTTGATTGGTTACGAAGGTACAACACGTTATACCTTCGGCTGGGCGCTGCTGATCGGAATGACCTTGCTGGGAATGCTGATGGTCAGCACAATTCGCTACACCAGTTTTAAGAACCTCGGCGCAAAAAGCATGAATCCGTTTATCACGCTGCCGTTGCTCGCTGCGTTGCTGTCTGCCATTTACTTTCACTCGCAAGTGGTCTTGCTTACGCTGTCAGTTAGTTACGCGGCGCATGGATTGGTGCTGAAAGGCTTCAGCCTGCTCGGACGCTTCCGCCGACAGCAGCCTGCGACCAAAGATTTGAACGATCCCTCGACGATTGAGCTTTAGTGTTGATGATGTTCGGAAAAGGAAAACGCCGATGGTTACGTTTGAAGTTTCGATCAATGACAAGCTGGTTACTGTGGCGGGAGAACCTACGGTGACTATTCTGAGTGCGTTCATTCGTAGCGACCGGCCAAACTCAAAAGGGGAGATCAATGGCCCTGCGCAGTTGTTCTCAATGAGTGGCTCTCGATTCAAAGAGGAAGCTCAACATCATTTTGTCTGGGCTAACGAAAGTAATGGCTCGCTCAAAATTGGCGATGAGATTCGCGTTCGATTTATAGCAAACAGTGAGGCGCATCAGCCGTTAATGCGGATGACCAGACGAGCGCCACGCCCTTCCTTGCGAGCTTTCAATAAGCTCAAGAAACGATACTTTGCATTGGAGCAGCAGATGGCGGATGGGATCGTGCTTCCGCCCGCGTGCGAATTGGATGAGCCGATTAAACCTTTTGTGGCATTTGAAACTTTCGTCAATGGCAAGTTGCGCACCGTTGCAGGCAATGCAGCCCTTCATTCTTTAGTCGCTATCATTACCTATTTGAAGCCCATTGGTGATTTGAGTCGTGCGCCCGAATTTTTACGCGAAGATTACTTTTCGCTCGATTTAGTAGGGTTTGGCAAAGACAGAAACTTCAGCCACCAGATTTACTGGACGCCGCCCAAACATAAAGCTCCCAAGCTGAAAGCGGGTGACGAGATCACCATTCGAATCATCGAAGCCACGCAAGCGAGACGATGTGTGCGTCGCTATAAGTCCAGCCACCTTGACGATTTACAGTCCGAGTACGACGAAGTAAAAAACGAGTATCTCGCTGCCCGAAAAATTTACGAGCCTGACGCCGTCTAATCTCACCCTAAAATCCATTCCTTTGCCCATATTCCTTTGCCGCATTTGATGGCATATACTGCGGCTTGCTCATCAAAACCAATCAAACCAATTAAGGAGTGCCGCTAAGTGGCTCAAGCCTTCGAGACGATTGCGATCCTCGATTTCGGGTCGCAGTACACCCAACTCATTGCCCGTCGTGTCCGCGAACTGGGCGTTTATTGCGAAATCCATCCGTTTAACGTACCGCTGGAAAAGCTGCACGCTCTCAAGCCGCGTGGCGTAATCCTCTCAGGCGGGCCTTCGTCAGTTTATGAAGCCGAAGCGCCGCACTGTTCCGCCGAAGTCCTAGACCTGGGCGTACCCGTGCTGGGCATCTGCTACGGTTTGCAGTTGCTGAGTTACTTTCTCGGCGGGGAAGTAGCGCCTTCCGCGCGGCGTGAATACGGCGCAGCGACGATTAAGCTCACTGGACAAAACCAACTGCTCAACGGCCTGCCTTCAGAATTTCCCGTCTGGATGAGTCACGGCGATCACGTAACCGTTCCGCCCACTGGATTCGCAGTAATCGCTGGGACTGATAACGCCCTCGGAGCCGTCGCCAACGACGAACGTCGTTTGTATGGTTTGCAGTTCCATCCCGAAGTCGCGCATACGCCCGATGGCAAAACGATCTTGGGCAATTTCGTCAAAGGCATTTGCGGGTGCAGCGGCGACTGGTCGGCTGCGTCGTTTATCGAATCTTCCATCGCGCGCATCCGCGAACAGGTAGGCGAAGGCCGCGCCGTCTGCGGACTCTCAGGTGGCGTAGATTCCACCGTAGCCGCTGCCCTTGTTGCCCACGCCATCGGTGACCGGCTGACCTGCATTTTCGTAGACAACGGTGTTTTGCGGAAAAACGAATTCGACAATGTGCTTAAAGCATTTGCTTCTTTCGATAACTTAACGATTAAGGGCATTGCGGCGGGCGAACGCTTCCTGACCAAACTCACTGGTGTTTCCGACCCTGAACGCAAGCGCAAAATCATCGGCAATGAGTTCATCGAAGTCTTTCAGGAAGAAGCAAATAAGCTGGGTGAGGTGAAGTATTTAGTTCAGGGCACTTTATACCCCGACGTGATCGAATCTGTCTCGGTCAAAGGCCCTTCGGCAGTGATTAAGAGTCACCATAACGTAGGTGGTTTACCCGATAAGATGAATCTTAAACTGGTCGAACCGCTGCGCGAATTGTTTAAGGACGAAGTGCGCGCCGTAGGCCGTGAACTCGGCCTGCCTGCCAACCTGATTGACCGCCACCCCTTCCCCGGTCCCGGCTTGGCCGTACGCATCCTCGGCGCAGTTGACGCCGACAGTGTGCGCCTTTTGCAAGACGCCGATGAGATTGTGCAGGAAGAGATTCGCGCTGCTGGCATCTACCACGAACTCTGGCAGGTCTTCGCGGTGCTGCTGCCCGTACGCTCGGTGGG
>JABFSD010000838.1 GCA_013140935.1 Acidobacteriota bacterium | reverse complement strand
GTTCGCAGGCGCGCAATGGCTTTGAGGCAGACCGCGTCAGACTGATGTTGTATGACCGCAAGGCCGGCACGACGCGCGAACTCTCTGTCGGCTTTGATCGTAACGTAGGCGACCTCACGTGGTCGCCCAACAGCCAGCGGCTTTTTCTCAACATCGAAGAGCGCGGACGCGAAACGCTTTATGTCGCGCCTGTCAGCGGCGACAAGTTCATGCGCGTGATGAACGAACACGCCAGCACCGGTTTCACCGTTTCAGCGGACGGCAAGCAACTCGCATTCACGCGCGCCGCGCTCACGCATCCCAACGAAGTTTTCACGGCTTCATCCGACGGCAAGAACGTCAAACAACTTTCGCAAGCCAATACAGCTTTGCTCGCGCAACTCGATTTGAACGCGCCCGAAGATGTCGAATACCTCGGCGCGCTCAAGACCAAAACGCACGGCTTTATCGTGAAGCCGCCGCAATTCGACAAAGCGAAAAAATATCCGATGGTGTTGTTGATACATGGCGGCCCGCAAGGCGCGTGGCTTGACTCGTGGAGCTTTCGCTGGAACCCGCAACTCTTTGCCGCGCGCGGTTACGTCGTCGTGTCGCTCAATCCGCACGGCTCGACGGGATACGGGCAGGCCTTCACCGAACAGATCAGCGGCGACTGGGGCGGCGCAGTTTATGAAGACCTGATGAAAGGCGTAGACCATGTGGTCAAGCAGGGTTACGTTGACGCCACGCGCATCGGCGCGGCGGGAGGTTCTTACGGCGGTTATATGGTCAACTGGATGCTCGGCCATACCGACAAATTCAAAGCCTTCGTTTCGCACGCGGGCGTATACAACCTGACGAGTATGTATGGCGCGACGGAAGAGCTTTGGTTCACCGAGTGGGAATTCAAAGGCGTGCCGTGGGACAACCCGGAGCAATACGTCAAATGGTCGCCGCATTTGCACGCGAAGAATTTCAAGACGCCGACCCTGGTCGTACACGGCGAACTCGATTACCGCGTGCCGATTGGCGAAGGGCTGCAACTATTCACGACGCTGCAACGCAAAGGCGTACCATCGAAACTTTTATATTTCCCTGACGAAGGCCACTGGGTGCTCAAACCCCAAAACAGCGAGCTTTGGTATAAGACCGTGCTGGGCTGGTTCGATCAATGGCTGACGCCGAATGCGGCGACGGCTTCGCGGTAAAGTCAGGCCCGCATATTCGCGGTTGAACCAATTGCCGCCTGACCGCGTATAATCCCGCGCCGTTATGAGCGAATCTCAATTGCCCAACCGTCTCGAATCTCTCGTGCGCCGCTTTTTTGAGCGCGTAGGTGGCGCGCTGGATTTTGCCTTGCGCCGTCCGTTGAACCCGCAAGCGCGCACCGACCTGACCGCGCTGCTGCCGCAAATCGAACGCGCCATCGAAGCCAAATTACGCCGCGAGCCGAATCGTGTCGTTGCGCCTAATCTGATCGAGTTGAAATATGATTACGAAACCTACGGTCAGATGAACGACGCACGGCGCGCTTATCTCGAAAAGGAAATCGCTGCGAGCTTGTATGAATACGCGGTGAATCATCGCTACACGTTGTTGGGCAAGATGGCGGTCAAGCTGACCTTTGACGTATTCACGCGCCAACTCACGATCAAGGCCGCTTTCCCTGACGAAGCTGAGAAACCTGAAACCGCAAAAGCTGCGAACGAATCCGCGCCTGCTGCGTTGCCAGCGGCTTCGGTCAAGCTGATCTTACGTGCCAGCGGACATTCTGAATTAAGCACAACATTCACTGACCGCGCGGCTGTAGGGCGCAGTCACGACAACGCGCTGTGCCTCAATGATTCGTCAGTGTCTAGCTTTCACGCCGTCTTCACCGTCGGAGCGAACGGCGGAATCTGGCTGACCGACATCGGCAGCAGTAACGGTACGTTTGTGAATGGCGTTCGCATTGCCGAAGGAGATAAAACGATTGTGCGCGATGGCGACCGCGTACAATTCGGCGATTTCGAGCTGAAACTCGAACTGCGATAACTTTGGAGTGCGGCGGCTCGACGCCGCTTTCCCACTCCACTTGGTTTTGACGCGCAATGTTTGAACCGGACGTCACGCCGTTTTCTGCAATGCGTCTTTACATCAACGGGCATAACAAAGCGGCGTCGAGCCGCCGCACTCCAAAGTATGAGCTTTCCATTCGTAGCCTCACTCCTGTTCCTCCTTGGCTTCGGCGCATTGCTTGTCGCACTGTTTCTTTCGACATGGCGTTATCGCGCGAAAACCAAAGCCGCAGACGACGGCGTCCCCGATGATTTCGGCCCCAAACTCACCAGCCAGCGGCTGCGCGTAGTGCGTTGGGCCTTCGCTTTGCTCGTACTCACCGCATTGGGCTTTCACGCTTATTGGGGACTTTTCTCGACCGGCCCGTTGAGCGAAAACGCAGCCTTCGCCGCTTTGAAAAACAAACGCGATCAACGCAACCGCCGCGATGACGAAGCCAATTTGCGCGGATGGATATTTGACCGGCATCGTGATTACAAAAAGACGCTGGCGAAATATCGCTTTTTGAACTGACAGATCATTCGTGATTATCCGTTGGGGCAAGCGAGTGCGCATTTGATCGGTTACGCCGGACTCTTGCGCGGAGACGCCGCGATGGAACGCGCCGTCGTCGCCCAACCGCCGCGCGAAGAATCGAAAAGCTGGTGGGAAAAAGTTTCGCCCTTCGGCAACGAACCGAAAGTGCAAGTCGGCCCCGATCTCGTGCTGACGATTGATTACGAATTGCAACAGACCGCGTTTGAACTGTTGCGCGGCAAGCGCGGGGCGGCGGTCGTCATCAATCCGCAAACCGGCGAAGTGCTGGCGCTGGCGAGCGCGCCGAGCTTCGATCCCGACGATGTGAACAACAACGCTACGTGGGCTAAGGTTTCGAGCGACGCCAAAAATCGTCCGCTGCTCAATCGCGCGTTGAATGAATACTATCTGCCCGGCTCAACGTTTAAGGCTGTGACGGCTGCCGCCGCCATCGAAGCCCGCAAAGACAATCTCGAATTCAGTAGCGTCGCCGGTGGTTGGACGCCGCCGGGCTCTGGCCGTCCGATTCGTGATGACGAAGGCGAAGCGTTGGGACGTTTGAATCTCACCGAAGCCTTCGTGCATTCGTCGAATCAATACTTCGCGCAACTGGGCGTAGAGCTTGAGCGCACGCGCATGGGTGAAGCCGCACAGCGTTTCGGCTTGAAGCTGCATGCGACCGGCGCAGCTTCGATTGGCACGGGCGTAGAGCGCGGCCTGTGGAACTCGCGTAATAAAATTCTTTCTGACGTATTCGCGCCGTTGAACGCTACGTTTGTGAATGGCGGGCGGACGAGCAAATACGATCTCGCGTTGGAAAGCATCGGGCAGGGTTATGTGCAGGCGACGCCGTTTCAGATGGCGTTGATCGCGGCGGGCGTAGCCAATCTGCAAGGTCTGGTGATGCGGCCTAAACTCGAAATTGACGCTCCGCCCGTGGCGATGAGTCAGGCGATGACGGCGGAAACGGCGGCGCGCGTGCGACAGTTGTTTGCGGCGGTCGTACAGCGCGGCACGGCCAGCGGCCCCGGCTTCGGCGGCTTGCTCAAACAGCACGGCATCACGGCGGGCGGCAAAACGGGTACGGCACAACGCGAACAGGTCGTGATTGATCCGGCGACCGAAAAGCCCGTAATGATCCGCGATGCGCAAGGCCGCCAACGCATCAAGAAAGAGTTTCGCATTGATTCGTGCTTTATCGGCTTCGCGCCACTCGAAAATCCGCAATTGGCTTTTGCCGTGGTCGTGGAAGGCGGTGGATACGGCGCGAAAACGGCGGCTCCGATTGCGGCGCAGTTGGTGGTGAAAGCAAAGGCGTTGGAATTGTTGAAACCGCCAGTGGCGATGGCTCCGCCGGAAAAGAAGTGATACGTCTCGCAACTTGCCGTGTTGCGAGACGGCTTATTTGGAGAGGACTCAGCCCTTGCTCGAAGAACGGATAGAACAGAACTGCTAGCACACCGTAACGTTCTTGACACTTTTCATAACACAGAACCATACTCCCGCCGTATTCTACTGAAAGCGCGGTTTCCACCTTATCTTTTGCAAGACCTAACCGTCTTGTCGCATAACACAGCGTTATTCCCCTAACGCTGTAACCCCCGCAACCTTTGGAGGTAACCACATGAAAAACCGAAACAATGTATTGAGTTTTCTGATCTTGACGACGCTTTACTGCGTCCTGTGTGTAACGATTGCAGCCCAACCGCAGGATTTAGACAACCTGAATGCCAATCCCGCAGCGAAAAATGAACCGCTCGCTACGGCTACGCGCAACCGCAATGAAATCAATTGGCGACCGAAGGTCCAATTCGAAAGCCTGGTGCTGACTGTCTCATTCCCCGACGGTGAAGTATTTCGGCAGGAATTCGTTGACGGCCAAGCACCGCAATTCAAGCTCGTTGACGACAAGGGGGCGGCGCTTCCCGATGGTTCTTACAACTACGAATTGCGCCTGACTCCCAACATTCCCAAAGAGGTAAAAGAGGCGCTCAAAGCAGCCCGCGCAAACGGCAACGATGCCGAGAAAGAGCGCGAGTTCAAGAAGAACGGCAAATTGCCCAGCGGAGAAATCGTCCAGACGGGCAGCTTCTTGATTGCGCGCGGCAACGTGCAAATTGCCAAGCTGGAAGGCGGCGAGCCAGAAGCCTCATTCGCCAAAGGCAAATACCAGACAGTTCGCAATGCCTTCGATATGCAAAACCGTATACCGGCGGGGCTGCGCTTTTTGCCTGCTGCCAGCCGGGTGTTCGATCAAGTCATCCCGGACGATTTGATCGTGCAAGGTTCAGCTTGCGTTGGACTCGATTGCGTCAACAACGAGGCTTTCGGCTTCGATTCGCTGCGGTTGAAAGAGAACAACACGCGCATCCAATTCGACGACACCAGCAGCAGCGCTGGCTTTCCCGCTAACAATTGGCAAATCAGGGCAAACAGTTCGGCCAGCGGCGGTGCCAATTTTTTGGCGTTCGTAGACCAAGGCGCGACAGGCAATTCAGAGACAGGAACCATCGTGTTTGAAGTAGACGCGGGCGCGCCAGCGAACTCGCTCAAAGTCTCCAACACTGGCCGCGTAGGTTTGCGCACCGCGAACCCGGTGTTGGATGTGCACGCCAACACTTCTAACACACCGGGTTACCGGCTGGAGCAAAACAACTCCGGCGGTTTCACGGCGCAGACCTGGGATATCGCGGGCAATGAAGCCAATTTCTTCATCCGTGATGTGACCGGCGGTTCGCGGCTTCCGTTCCGCATTCGGCCCGGCGCTCCCACGAGCAGTATTGATATTGCTGCATCGGGCAATGTCGGCATCGGCACGGCGTCGCCAGCCAGAAGACTTGAGGTTTCTGGCAATGACGGCAATGTCGGCATAAAGATCACAGACACCGGTATCAGCAACGCTGCCTTCCTTCTCTATCTCCGCCGCAACGGCGTCACTCTCGCAGATAGACAGTTCAGTATCTTTGATG
>JABFSD010000433.1 GCA_013140935.1 Acidobacteriota bacterium | reverse complement strand
CCATGGCAACGCGGCTTTCACTGAACAAGCCGTACCGCAGGAGTTCAACGGTACGTTGCGGCCTTATCAGGTGCGCGGTTATTCGTGGCTCGCGTTTTTGCGGCAATGGGGTTTGGGCGCGTGTCTGGCCGACGACATGGGCTTGGGCAAGACGATTCAAACGCTCGCGCTGATTCAAAAAGACTGGCACGCGCAGCAACCCAAAGCGCGGCGTCCCGTGCTGTTGATCTGCCCGATGTCAGTCGTTGGCAATTGGCAAAAAGAAGCGGCGCGTTTCACGCCCGACTTGCCCGTATTGATTCATCACGGCGCGACGCGCATTAAAAGTGCCGCGTTCAAAAAGGCTGCGGCGCAACACGCCGTCGTGCTTTCGAGTTACGCACTCTTGCACCGCGATCAAGCCTTGTTCGATCAAGTCGCGTGGAGCGGCGTCATTCTCGACGAAGCACAAAACATCAAGAACGCGGCTACGAAACCGTCGCGTGCGGCGCGTGAGATCAAGAGCGACTATCGCATCGCGCTGACCGGTACGCCGGTTGAAAACAACGTAGGCGATCTCTGGTCGCTTATGGAATTTCTCAACCCTGGTTTTCTCGGCGCGCAAGCTGCGTTCAAGCGCAACTATTTCGTACCGATTCAGGTGCAAGGCGATCAGGAAGCGACCGCGCAACTCAAACGCATCACGTCGCCTTTCATCCTGCGTCGTTTGAAAACCGACAAGACGATCATTTCAGACTTGCCCGACAAGCTCGAAATGAAAGTGTTTTGTACGCTCACCAAAGAGCAGGCTTCGCTTTATGAAGCCGTCGTCAAAGAACTCAGCGCCACGCTCGACGCGGGCAGCGAAGGCATTCAACGCAAAGGCGCGGTGCTGGCGGCGATGACCAAACTCAAACAGGTTTGCAATCATCCGGCGCAATTTCTGGGCGACAACTCCGCGCTGCCCGGACGCTCCGGCAAACTCGCGCGCCTGACTGAAATGCTAGAAGAAGTGATGGCACTCGACGAACGCGCGCTGGTCTTCACGCAATTCAGTGAGATGGGCGAACTGCTGCGCAAGCAATTGCAGGAAGCCTTCGGACGCGAAGTGTTGTTCTTGCACGGCGGCGTAGCCAAAAAGCAACGTGACCGCATGGTCGAACGCTTTCAAGAGGCTGATGCACAAAGCCCACGCATCTTTTTGCTTTCGCTCAAAGCGGGCGGTACGGGATTGAATCTCACGCAGGCCAATCACGTATTCCATTTCGACCGCTGGTGGAACCCCGCCGTCGAAAACCAAGCCACTGACCGCGCCTTCCGCATCGGCCAGCGCCGCAACGTGCAAGTGCATAAATATCTGTGCGCGGGTACGTTGGAAGAACGCATTGACGAAATGATCGAACGCAAGCAATCACTCGCCGCCAGCATTGTCGGTACGGGCGAAGGCTGGCTGACCGAACTGAGCAACGACGCACTGAAAGACTTGTTCGCGTTGCGGCAAGAGGCTGTGGGCGAGTAATTGAGGAGATTTTGCAATGGATCGAATAACCAAATATCGCATGGCGTTACAGCAAGTGATTGAGGAATACGCCGCGCTGCTTTCGACTGGGAATCAGGCCAAAATCCTGCCGGTGTGCGACACCGTGCATGATGAATACTTGCTGATTACGCTCGGCTGGATCAATAACCGTCGCGAACACGCCATCTGCTTTCACGCCCGCTTGCTGGGAGATCAAGTCAGGCTTGAAGTTGACCTCACCGAAGAAGGTTTGACCGATGCCTTGATCGAAGCGGGCATCGCTGCTGCCGATATTGATTATCACTGGGCTACGCGACCGCGCGAGACAGAGTCAATTGCGATGGCGGCTTGATTCAACAACACAAAGGACGATGAAACATGCCTTACTGGAACGACTGGGGATATTTCAAACCGAAGCCGCGCATCGAGAAAAAAGGCGGCATCAAGTCGCAATCGAAACGCGGCACGTTCGGCGATACGTGGTGGGGCAAGCGATGGATTGCGGTGCTCGAAAGTTTCAATCTCGGCGCACGGCTCACGCGCGGGCGTTCGTATGCGCGCAACGGTTCGGTGCTTTCGATAGACATCGCGTCCGGCGAAGTCAAAGCCAAAGTGCAAGGCTCTTATCCGCAGCCATACAAAGTCTCTATCAAACTCAAAGCCTTGCCCGAAGGCGATTGGCGCAAACTGGCAAAAAGCCTTTCGACACAGGCGATTTTTGCGGCGAAGTTGCTCGCGGGTGAAATGCCGCAAGAGATCGAAGACGCTTTCAAAGCCGAAGGTCTCGCGCTCTTTCCCGACAAGGCACGCGATCTCGAAACCGATTGTTCGTGTCCCGACTGGTCGAATCCGTGCAAACACATCGCGGCGGTTTATTACCTGATTGGCGAAGAGTTCGACCGCGATCCGTTTTTGCTGTTCAAGCTGCGCGGGATGGAACGCGACAAATTTATTCAACTGCTCGGCGCGGCTACACCGACGGCGAAAGAAGATGCGGCTGCAACGCTTCCGCCCGAACCGCTCAACGCCGATGCCGTCACGTTCTGGCAAGGCGCACCGCTCCCGCCCGACTGGCTGGGCGAAGCGCGCAATCCACCTATTGCCGCCGCAGTGTTGCAACGGCTTGGCAACTTTCCGTTTTGGCGCGGCAATGAAACGGTGAGCGATGCGTTGCACGGCGCTTATGTGAACGCTTCAGCGCGTGGGCTGGAAGTGCTGGCTGGCAATGAGTAGCGCAAGCTCGCCAAGCTTGCGCTGCTGCAATGTCGAACTTTTATTCCGAAGGACGCAACGCCGAAAGCGCAACTTTGGCGAAGTTGCGCTACGGTTGCCGAAAGGGTTTCACGATGCCGAAGCTTTATTGAACAACGGAGGTATCACAATGAACACTGGCAAAGTTTCTTATGACGACTTGGAAATCGCCTTCACCACCGTCAGCGTTGACAACGAAGCATGGCTCGACCGCGTGATGGGTGAAGTGATTTACCTCACGGACGATGTGCGCTCCTTATTCGACAGCGACCCCGAAGAACTCGCAGATTGGGAACGCGAAGAACTCACCCGCGCCCGCCGTATGCTGCGGGCTTTGGGTGAATGGGACGGCAATGATCTCGGCGCTGACGACGAAAACGAAGCCGATAATATGGCGGATCGTTATGTCGCTATCCCTCGACAGGATTCGCGCGAGGGCTTTCAGGTTATGGAAGATTTCGTGAGGCTGCTCAATAAAGAAGACGCCGGGCAGGTCGTTGACGATTTGATGAGCGCCTTGCTCGGCGGCAAGCCCTTCCGCCGTTTCAAAGACGCGCTGTTCGATTATCCGGCGGTGCGCGAACGCTGGTTCAAATTCGAGGCCGAACGCTTGCGCGCCCGCATCACCGCATGGGCGAAGGACGAAGGCATTACGTTGACGTAAAATTTGAGCAGCCGATGTTATAGTGCCGTTCGCAAACCAGAAGGGAGCAGATATGCAATACACCGTAATGCTAACCAAAGATGCCGAAGCGCACTGGCGCGCGGCTGTACCAGCCTTGCCGGAATATGTGGTGGAAGCGGCTACGCGCGAAGCGGCGCTGGCGCAACTGAGTGAACGGCTGGCGCAAACCCAACCGCAAATCGAATTCGTGCAAGTGGTCGTGCCAGATGCGACTAAAGATGTGGCTACGAATGGGCAAGCCAGTACGACGAAGACGACTGACCCGTGGCCTTATTTCGGCGCGTATGCCGGTGACGCCAACTGGGGTGAGTTTTTTGAAGAGTTAGACCGCCAGCGACAATGAGCCTATGTATTTGTGGGATACCAACATCCTGACGCATCACGTCAACGGCGACGCGACGTTGCGCGCGCACTTGCAGCGTACGCCGTGGACGCAGATTGCGCTGTCTTCGGTCGTGGTCGCTGAAGTCTTGCGTGGGCGCGGCGAGTTCGCGTTGAAAGCCGAAGCGGCGCAATTGCCGCTGGCGCATCAGTTGTTGCGCGATACGCAAAAGCTGTTGGATACATTTCACGTCGTTGTGTTCGACGATGCCTGCGTGCCGTTGTTGCGACAATTGCAAGCGCGGCATCGTGCGCATAAACGTCACGCCGACCTGATGATTGCGGCCATCGCGCTGGCAGGCAATCACATCGTTGTGACGCGCAACGTACGCCACTTTGCCGACTTGCTGCCTGTACAACGCCTCGCCAACTGGATTGATGATCCGCCGCGATAGCTTCGTCGAACTTACCGATTCGCAAACCAAACGACGTAATCTCTGACCGGTTGATAGTTGCGCGACTTTTTGTCAGTGACTTCGAGATCGCAGAGCGGAAAGACAACGTGTTCGTTGCCGCGTTTGCCTTCGATTAGTAAGCCGTACATTTCATCATTCAACTCAGCGAAGCCGGTGACGAGCAAGCGATCTCCCACGCGCACGCGGCTACGCATCAGGCACTCGCTCACGATGGCTTCAAACGGAAACTTCAGCGTTTTATCAAAGTACTCTTCCCAGGCTTCCAGCAAAGCTATTGCGTCGTCAGGCTCAATGCCGTCCAGCACGGCTTGTATCCGTTCGCCTTCTTCATCGAGATGCAGCCAGGAAGTGTGGCTTTCGATTTCCGCAATGGCGTCGGCGACGTCATCTTCCGTATCGCGGGGTTGAGCCGCTACGAGGTCTGATTCGTAAAGGCCCATCACCTGCCAATCCAGCCCTTCGCGGATGGCGTATTTGAGCGACTTGGCGGACATGCTTTTCAACGAGAGGCTGTCCCACGCGAAGCAAATCGTAGCGGTGCCGTCTTCGTCTTGGCTGAATTCGGTGATGCGGCCTTGCCAGCCGCCGATGTCGTCGCCCGTGTCAGGGTCTTTCACGCCGGGTTTGACGGCGACCGAAGCGCCTATTTTCCAGTCAGAAATGAAATTCGTCATAGTCGTGTTTTCTCTGATGTTTGGTTCTGATCAGGCGTATTCAAAATCTACTGAAGCCACTTGCGCGCAAATCCCTTTTGATCGCTCAACGACCGGCAGGTGGTGTTCGTGTTTGGCGTAAATCTCCAGATCAGCCAGATTTTCAAAATCCATAATGAGGGCGAAATCGAAGGCGCGGGCGGAACGCACTACGTCAGCGCCGGCTTGGTAGCTTTTGATTTCAGCTATTTTGCCGGGCAGTCCGTCGAGCATGGCTTGAAATTCCTGCTTTTGCGCTTCGGTGGTTTCAGGGGTGAATTTGAAAAAGACGAGATGTTTGATCATTTGGGGTTTCCTTTTGGGTTATTCGACAGCCGCGTCTACGACTTTTAACTGACATGTTTCGCGGCCATTCCAGGCATTGATTTCAGGACGACAGAGCAAGCTGATGCGCGCAGATGCGGCCAGCGTTTTGTAATGTTCGACCGAACTCCACCAAAGCGCGGGCAGCGTGACGCGGCCATCGCTGACCGAAATTTTCAGGTGCTTTTCTTTCAGTACTTGAATGCCTTTGTTCTGTAGGCCGTGCAACCAAAACAGCGGCGCAGGATTGCCGATGCCGTGCGGTTCGAGGCGTTGCAGCGAGC
>JABFSD010001034.1 GCA_013140935.1 Acidobacteriota bacterium | reverse complement strand
AATCTTGACAGCTATCCGACTTGGTAGGAGACTCGCCGTGTGGAACCGGAAAGCTCCCAACTCTACACTTTCATTGAACTGCCAGTGTTTATGCGGCAATTGGCGGCGCAGGCTTCGTTTGAAACGCTCTACGCCATCCAGTCCGATTTGCTTGAAAACCCCGAACGCTGGCCGGTCGTGAAAGGTACGGGCGGCGCACGCAAAGGCCGTGTCGCCGACCCGCAAGAGGCACGCGGCAAGAGTGGCAGCTTCCGTTACCTTTATCTCTATCTGGAACAGCGCGGCAGAATTTTTCTGTTGCTGTTCTATGGCAAAAACGCGCAGGCGGATCTGTCCGACGAACAACGTAAACAGGTCGCCGCCGCTGTCGAAAAGATCAAAGCAGCAAACCTATGAGTGTCAAAGCAAAGAAACAGCAGCAACAATCAATGAACGACGAACTGTTCGGCGAACTGATGGAATCGCTCGATCAAGCGTTGCGATATTCGCGCGGCGAAAAGATCAACGCGCGCGTCACCACATTGCCCGCGCCGCCTGCTGCCATGCCGCGCGAAGAAATCGTCAAGTTGCGCGAACGATTCAACTGCTCACAGGCCATCTTCGCGCGCTTGCTCAACGTCAGCATCAAGACCTTGCAAGCGTGGGAACAAGGCTTGCGCACACCCAGCGACGCCGCGCTGAAATTGCTCAACATCGCCAACAAACACCCCGAAGCCTTGCTCTCATAACCAACCACCTGCCGCCAATCGGCACGCAAGCGTTGCGGTACGATCAAGCCGATGAATTGAATCAGGCGCAGTGGTAGTCTCATTTATTCCGCTTCTTTGGGTTGATTCGTCGCCAGCGGTGATTGTTCGAGCAGGCGATAGCGCGCGACAGCTTCGGCCAGCAGCGCCTTCCCTGCTTTCGTCAGTTCGTAATACTTGCGCGGCGGTCGCTGTTCTTTTTGCGCAATGGCCTGCTTTTCCCACTGCCCTTTGACGTAACCATTTTCTTCCAGCCGCCTCAGCGCCGGATAGACCGTACCGCTCGGCAAGCCCGTCACATCCATAATGTCGAAACCGTATTGATAGCCGTGATCCAGCGTTTGCAGGATCACGGCGGCGGTGTATGAGAGATAGCTTTTGTTCATCGTGATAACTCGTTAGTGCTTCCTGTTTAGTTTTCTACGTAGTTCGTTTACTACTCAGACAGTTTACTACATAGGGTGCGCTAAAAAAGAACTGAGCCTTGCGGAGCGCAGTTCTTCACGAATCACAGACTCTCAATCTCGCTGATGTGGCACAAGATGCCATCTTGTGCCACCAGCACTCAGTGGTTCTGCCCTTCTTCGACAATGCGTCCGTCAAACAGATGAATCGAACGGTCGGCGTGTTTCGCAAAGCGCGTATCGTGCGTGACCATGCAAATCGTAGCCCCGCCGCGATGCAATTCGCGCAACAAGTCCATGACCGCTTCGCCATTGGTCGAATCCAAATTTCCGGTAGGTTCGTCGGCCAGCAGAATCGCCGGGTCGCCGCACACGGCGCGCGCGACGGCGACGCGTTGTTGTTGTCCACCGGAAAGTTGCGAGGGCAGATGTTTCGCGCGATGCGCCATGCCTACGCGCTCGAGCGCGGCGTTGACCTTTTCTTTGCGTTCGCCCGAAGACATGCCGCGATAGGTGAGCGGCAGTTCTACGTTTTCATAAACCGTCAGATCGCCGATCAAGTTGAAGCTCTGAAAGATGAAGCCGATCTCGCGGTTGCGGATGCGCGCGCGTTCACTAAGCGTTAGCCCTTGCACTGGCTTGCCGTTCAAGACGTATTCGCCATCGCTCGGCGAATCCAACAAGCCCAAAATCGAAAGCAACGTAGACTTGCCGCAACCCGACGGCCCGGCAATCGAGACGTATTCGCCTTTACCGATTTCGAGGTGAATGCCTGACAGCGCGTGTGTTTCGACTTCATCGGTCAAAAAGACTTTTTTGACGCTATCCATTTTCAGCAGCGTTTCGTTCATATTGGTTCCCCTATCAATTCAATCTCACACGATCAGATTTATCCTGCCATTGCGACATGTCTGAAAGAATGACTTTGTCGCCTACTTTGAGACCTTCGCGGACTTCGACGGTGGTCACCGAAGCGCGTCCGAGTTTTACCTGTACTGCTTGTGCGTGCTGTTCGTCAGGGTCAAGGCGGAACAGCATGATTTGGCCTTGTTCCTGACCGAAAGCGGGGCGCTCGATATAGATTACGTTTTCGAGCCGTTCGAGTTCGATGGTTCCGTCTACGTTCATGTCGGGGCGCGCGCCTTTGGGCAGGTCGCCTTGCAACGAAACGTCTACGGTGACTTGTCCGTTTTGCGCTTGCGGATCAATACGCGTGACACGACCCGCGATGATGCCGTTGCGCGTATCGATCTCGGCGCTCTGTCCGATTTGCAAGTCTTTGGTTTGCGTTTCTGCTACGCGCACTTGCGCTTTCAACCGCGTCGGGTCAGAGACGCGCGCCAGATTCGAACCGGGCGTGACCTGTTGGCCGACTTCGACCGCCCACATTTGCAGGATGCCGCTCATGCCTGCGCGCACGCTGAGGTCGCTGACTTGTTTGCGGCGCAACGCGACCATGTTGCGGCGTTGCTCTAACGTAGATTGCGAAACCGCGAGTTGCGTTTGCACCGCTTCAGTATTCATCGCAATGCGTCTTTGTTCTAACTCATAGCGCGTCGCCAACTCATTCGCGCGCGTCTTTGATTGTTTGAGTACGAGTTCTGAAACGATGCCTTCTTTGGCGAGTTGTTCGTTCGCGTCGGCTTGCAACTTGGCTTGCGAGAGGTCTGATTGCACGGTCGCGGCCTGGGCTTGTTGGTTGAGCAATTGCGTTTCGAGTTCGACTTTGCGGTTGGCGTATTCAGCTTCAGCCGCTTTGATCTGTTGTTCGGCGTCGAGCAATTGTTGCTGCAATTCGGGATTGCTCATCTCGAACAGCACGGTCATCGGCGTTACGACCGTGCCGGGTTGTACGAGCCGTTTCTCGATGCGTCCGCTGGTGGTCGAAGCGATCCATACGATGTCTTCAGGGACGAGCGTGCCGATGCCTTTCACGTTGCGCAGCATCTGTCCGCGCTTGACCGTGCCGAACAAAATCGTAGCGCGTTCAACCGTGGGCGCAGCCGGTTTCAACCGCGAGACGCCGAGCGAAATGCCGGCGACGGCGGCGATGCCCAGCACTATGTAAATCACCTGGCGAATCTTTTTGTTGCGTGCGACAGAGGGTGCGCGTTTGACATCCATAAACAAACTCCTTAGCGACAGGGAAACTCTTCGGCGGCTTTATACCAACTTGCGTGCCAATGCGAAAACGCCTGTGTTTATTGGCTTCTGCTATTCTTGGGCGATAACGACTGTCCGTTTTTGGGATAGCGATTTCCCGACATCGGGCTATGGTTTACCACTCACAATCGGATTGGCTGAACGCCGTTGCCGCCAACCCGGCGTGCTGCCTTGGGCCCGCGAGTCGCGCAAATAAACCGTGCTCCAGCCACTCCACCCGTCTGAATAATTGCGAATGCGTTCGAAACCCAACAGCCACGCATAAAGAAAGGTCAGGCTCGAACGCCAGCCGCTGCCGCAATAAAAAATCAGTTCGTGTTTTTCCGGCACCAGCCCGGCGGCTTGCCATTGCGCCATTATCTCGCGCGGGTCGCGTAACGTTCCGTCGGCGTTGACATACAAGCGCGCCGCATCGTCGGCATCGCCGATAGCGACGGCTCCCGGCAAGCGGCCTTTCATTTTCATGTAATCGTATCCGCTCACCGCGCCGATGAATTCTTCGTGGCTGCGCGCGTCGGCCAGTTGCTTATCACGGTTGCGCAAATGCGTTTTGACGTAAGCCGTCGTCGCGCGCCATTGATGGTTCACACGACCAGTAAAGCGGGTTGGTGTCAGTTTGTTGATTTTCGTTTCAACCGGATAACCGGCGGCCTGCCAAGCAGTGACGCCGCCGTTGAGCAGGCGCACGTCGCGCACGCCTGCATAAAGCAATACCCACCAAATGCGCGCCGCCGCGATGGTTTGATGGCTATAAACAATCACCGTCGTCTCAGGCGTAATGCCCAATGCGCCGAGGACGCGGTGCAATTCGCGCGGCTTGCGCAAATGCCACGTCGGAGCGCCGTCTTCCAATTCGTCAGTGTTGAGATGGAGCGCGCCCGGCAAGTGTCCGGCACGATATTCTTTGGCGTCGGCGAGTTTGGCCCAACTGGCCTCGATGATGATGACGCGCGGGGCTTGAGGGGAATCCATCAAGCCCTTCATCGCCTCGAAGACCCACGCGGGCGAAACTACGGCTTCGGTGCGCGCAGGCGTGGAAGCCAGTGATGCGAAGGAAAGCAAACAGAGCAACACAAAACATTTCATAACGCGCCGCAACATAACCGCTACGCGAACCGAGCGCCAAACCATCGTGATGAGGTATTAGTTTTTCTGCGCGTAAAGCCGCATTACATCGCCGAGTTTCAGTTTCACCGTCAATTCATCGAGTTGAAAGCGTTGGCTGATCGCATTGAGCCAACGCGCCAGCGCCGGGCTGTAACGGCTCACGCGGCTGATGAACAAGCGCACGCTCATGGCTTTGCCGACCGAATGGCATTCGACGACGCGCAAGCCTTGCTGTTCGCACAAGCGCCGCAACGTCGCGGGCGTAAAAAAATAAAGATGGTCGGGAATGAATTGTCGCCAACGCGCGCCGAGCAACCGATACCAAAGGGTTTGAATGTTGGGCGCTTCGACGACGAGCCAACCGCCCGGCGCGAGCAGCCGTTCGCATTCGCGCACGACGGCTGACGGACTCGGCAGATGTTCGATGACGTGATAAAGCGCGATGGCGTCTTGCGAAACGTCGGCGAGTGGCGCGTCAAAAAGCGAACCCGTCAAACAATTCAAGCCTTGCGCTCGTGCGGCGGCGCTGGTGTGGGCGTCGGCTTCGATGCCGGTGACGGTGAAAGAACGCGTTTGCGCGGCGCGTAAAAATTCGCCGGTCGAACAACCGATTTCGAGCAACCGCCCGCCCGTGACGAAACGTTGCAAATCGTGCAAGCGTTCTTGCGCGGCCACGATGCGCCACGGCGTTTCGTTTTGTTCGACTTGGGGTTCGACGAGACTTAGTTCGCGGGCGCGAACGGCGAGGCGATCCATTTCAATCGTGACATCGGGCGTGACATCGGGCGTGACATCGGGCGTGACATCGGGCGTGACATCGGGCGTGACATCGGGCGTGTGGCACAAGATGGTATCTTGTGCCGGGGCGTCTGGCTGTGCCTGGCACAAGATACCATCTTGTACCACCGGCGATTTCACGACGAAATAAAGGCCGCACGATAAACAACGCACCAGCGGCCCATCCAAACGCGGCGTCGTCAACACGGATTGCGCTTTTTCACCGCCGCATAAATCGCAGCGCACTGCGCCTGAAATCATCCGGTCGCCTTCCGCGTCTCGCCGTAAGTTTCGTGGTAAAGCTGAAAGGTTTTTTCCGCCGTGTTGCGCCAGGTGAA
>JABFSD010000976.1 GCA_013140935.1 Acidobacteriota bacterium | reverse complement strand
GTGCTTGGCCGCTGGCTCGTCGGTGAAAGCCCGTAAGTTGCCGAAGCCTCCGGGTACGGGTCCTAAGTCAACGAACCGCTGGGCAGTGCCAGTGACAAAGAGTTGAAAAGCATGGCCGCTTTGCGGGTCGAACCAACTCAAATACCCGCCGTCCAACACCTGACGCGGCTTTTTGATCGCGCCGACGAAACTGTAGCGCACGCCCGTAGCTGCCACCGGGTCGAAGTATTCCGGCGTGTAAAAATCAGACAGCAACACGCCGTTGACCGTGTAACCGAACTTCGCGTGTTCGCTCGGATCGCAAACTTCCACCAGATATTCCACACGCCCTTGTCCCGGTTTGACGGAATCGCCCACTGCCGTGCGATTGCCGAAAGGATCAACCAGCATCTCCAATGCCTCGTGCGAAGTCGTGAGCGGCCAGTTATTCGAGACTTTGACCAACGCGAACGGCTGGCCGTTGGCTTTATTCAAGTGAATGCCTTGTGCGGCAAACGGAATGGTATCTTTGATGACAATCGGCCAATAGCCGAGCGGCACGTCTTGCAACCGCTCGAAGGCGTCCACCGTGGAATCAATCTGCCAGATCGGCTTCAGATCGCGCGCCACTTGTTTTTGCAACGCGGCGCTCACCAGCACCAGTTGATTGAGCGTGACATTATTCGTTTGTGAAACTAATGCAATTTGGTTTAGTAGCATCTGAGTTACTCCTTGTTAATTTGCTGGTCGTTACGATTGTGAATTACTTGGGTATGGTTTCTACCTTGGCGCTGATGACCTCTAACTTCACAGAAACTTTACCCGACTTGAAAACCAGTTCGATGGTTTGCGTGGTAGCAGCAGAAGTCACGCCCAGCGCTTTAAGCCCCGTCAACTTCACGCTCTTGCCGTCCGCCGCTTCCTGCTTGAAAGATGTGCATTCGCACTAGCTCTCGCCTACTTTTAATTGCTGCTCGCTTTGTAGTCGTAAACGGCTTTCTCCGGTGTTTTAAAGTCGTCTAGATTGTCGCGCGGTTGCCCTGCGATGGGGCTGGTGATGATGACCACCTTTACCTTGCCTGCCTGCTTCACTTTGGGCGCGATGACCACCAGCGCGCGATCGCTTTTACGTACCACGGTTTTTACCTCTTCCGACCCGAAATAAATTTTCTCAGCCAATCCCAAGTTGGTTCCCGAAAGAATAATGATTTCGCCCCCATCAATATGGCCTCCCGGCGAACGTGTGGTTTGATTCTCGACGGATTCAATGGTGGGGTTCAGGTTTGCGGCGACGGGCGGCGGTGGCTTGCTGACGAACTTATAAATAGCTCGCCCAGGTACTTGAAAGTCGGCGATATTCGTCTTGTTGTCTGCGGTCTTCAACAAGACTCGCACGCTACCCTCGCTTTCGCGCTCCCCCACTTTCACGAACAACACAAGCGGATCCTTCTTCTCTCTCTCTCTCCCCTTTTCCTCTTCCAGACTGACCGGTACTCCACCAAAGGTGGCTGCTACAACCTTATCAAGATTCCGCCCCCGTAATATCACCGTCTCTGCCGTGCTGGTGTATCCCTGCGCTTTCCCGGTGTTTAAGTTCTCGATACTCTCCAAGACAGGGACCGAGCTGTCATAAGCGAATAGTTCTTCTTTATTGCCAAAGCGACAAGTAAGTCTCCACTTGTCAGCGTTATTCGGAACAATGACCAACCCAAACGTGGTGGCATTAACCAGCTCGGCTCTCACGACATCGTCCCTGTTGTTATCAACATAAAACCGCATGTCTTTATGAAAACCTTTTCCGGTAACTAAAACCTCTTTGGCCGTTTTATTACCCTCTTTATCTGCGCCCCTAAAGCCAAGCGCCAGACGTGAATTTTTACTGAGGCCTTCTTTAACTTCGAACTTTTCAATTTGCAGGTTATCGAGAAACATCGGCTCAGTCTCGACTGTTTCACTTAAACGTCGTAAATCCTTTTTATCGTCGTTAATGTATAAATCGTAATGGTTAATGGCCGAAGCCTTTTCGGGAGTAACCAGGGTAATGGCTGGCGTGCCTAAATAACCTTCAGGCATCTTAAAGCGCAGTATTAATTCACGGGAATTCAGATATTCAAACTCCCCTGATACGCCCTGGTGCGCAGAGTTACCTTGCACGCCAGACTGACTTTCAGGCTGACCCTCATGACGTGCCAGCGAAACTGTACGGTTAAGCGGCTGACCATCCACTAACACACCCACCAGGGGCGAGAAATATCGCCCCCTTAGTCTGGTTGTCACGTATTGCCCAGGCCGCGCCTGCGTATGGCGAATCGCCTCAATCCAGAATCCTTGCGTGCGTTCGCCGGGGATCATTACCCTCACGGACGGCAGCAGGCTTTCGTCTTCAGGCGGAGCGTCCTTCCGACGAAAGACTCGGGCGACTGGTTGCAATTCCAAGGCCAAGGCTTCGGCTGGAACATTTAGAATGGCATAAGTTGTACGCACACCGGGCGAAAGCCTTTTACTGCCCGGCAACGCCCCGAATGTCCACCCAAAAAAATTTTGCCCTTTCCCAAAACCTGAGGCGTAAACATCTTGATTGAGATACTGTCCATAGAGGGTTTGTTGCCGTTGATAGGAGACTTTGCCTCCCAACCCGAACAACGTCCAGAACTGCCCAGCTAACGCCAGTCCTTTCGTTTGCGCCTGAATGTCATTCACGTTGAGCGCGCTTTGTCTCGGGATCACATCTATTACGTGCATGTTTGAAGTGCCAGTGGTAATTTCCGGCCTCTTTTTTTCGCTATTTAATCCTTCATTTCCCGTCTGGAGATAAAGCTGTTGCTGCTTTCGTGTGGGAACAATAGTTTCTTCGAATCCGAAGAGTTTGGGGTTGGCTTGTTGTTCAAACGCTATTACTTGCTGTGTTTTTACTTCATCATCCTGAATATCCCCTTTTACCCGTTGCATGGCATCTTTAAACGTTTGCGACTTATCCTTATCATCGTAATCCTGATTATTAAGTAACTCAATCCTTTCTTTTATTGGACTACCTAACCCCCGAATAATCTTTTGCTGTTGCAGCCATTCTTCAATATCTTCTAGAGTAATGAGTTCTTGGTATTGGCTAGCTCCCAAGAAACTTTTATTTTTTTCTTTCAAACTAAAGTAGCGAGTAATCTGCCACTCGACCTGTACCAAATAATCGTCGTGTTTTTTCGGTACGGTGTAAATATCGCAGGGTAACTCGAGAAATATCATACGCTCGCCCGGCCCGGTTTCATCTCGTAACAAGGTCAACTGTTTGGCGATCAACTCATATTGCAATTGAATATAGGTATCCAAAGCTTGCGAGGCACTTAGCTTAGGGTTCGCGGAAGTAGGCGCGCTTGTTAATTTATTAAGCAAGGCATCCAGGGCGGTATTGTCCGGTGATGCCGCAACAGCACCAGGATAAGGGATTGCGTTCAAAGTACCAAGAGATGGTGCTGTCGAAAGCTGGCTGTTAAGGCTGGTCAACTCTGTATTCAGAGCATCTCGCTCTGCAGTTTTTAGCGTAATTTGTGCGGTCACCCCAGTTCTTTGCGGGTCATCTACCGCTAACTGGTCGCGTTTGACGGTTAAAGTTCTAATAGCATTGACGGCATCCAGATATTGTTGTTGCACTGCATCGGCTTTCGTTTGCAACATCTGACGGCGTGCATATTCTGTTTCGTATTTTTGTAAAACTGCGCGATTGCCAGCGGCAGCAACGCCATTGTATTGGACCTCAGCGCCAAAAAAAGAACGTAAGATCGAAGTACTGGCTCCGTTTGCCGAATATGGGTTCAAATCCGTAGGGCTGGGAGTGGGAATCGCCAACCCGCGATTTCCTTGCCGCATGTTAGCGAGTAAATAGTGCGCCTGCGCCAGCGACCAGACATTGGGTTTTCCTACATTTACGGTGACACTTGCCGCTTTTCTGTCAGACGACCAGATAATCGGTTTGCCGATATTCGTTGTTACATTTTCCGACCTACGTTCAGAGTTTTCCTCACCGGACAGCACGACAGCGCGCGCGTTTGAATCAGCCCTTCTCGCTTCGTTCTGCGCCCTACCAGCGATCGGCAGCATTGAAAAAGTCAGGCAATAAGTAAGTAGCCAAATCGCATACTGTTGATAAACGTGTTTTGTTCTCATACCTTCCTCGCAATAATTTCGTTAGTCAGCGTTATACGTTTAGTAAATTCGTTGCCATCGCTATTTTCTGCCGCAGAGACTCTATTTGAGCCAAAGCCGCCGCTCCCTCCGCTGGTTCAGCAGATGAGAAAGCGACGGCTCCAACCTCGGCGGAGGACGTTAAGGAAACCCGAACATTCTTGATTTTTTCTTCCAGGGCTTCGCGGGCTTGCAGCGCCTGTTCTTTGGCGTGCTGGGCGGCGTCAGCTTTCTGGGTTTGGCGTTCGATCTCGCCTTTCAAGGTTTTTTCGGTCTGCTGGGCGGGCAGCCGTCCGAAGTAATAGCCGACAATGGCGAAGATGATCGGTTCTAGGCGTTTGACGGCTTGATCATCGCTGAGGGGTTTGATCCACCCCATCAACGCCGCGCCGTAAAGCAGCACGAAGATGGCGGCGAGCAAAGTGATGCCCCAATTTTTCAGCGCCGTCGCGGAATCGGCCAAAGTCACGGCGGCTTCGTCTTGGTGTTTCATAGCCATTGCCTTATTTATCGAGTCAGAACCCTAAACAAATTGCCAAAGTAAAAAGCGCGTTATATAAAAATGTCGCGCTTCTTAAATCTGTCGCCCGTTGATCGCGGGAAAGTTCCCGCAGCAGTTTGTCAGTCTTTTTTGTCTTCAGATTGGAACGCCCCTTTCAAGGGCAGAACCTATCATCGCAGTAAAAATTTCTTTGCCTGCTTAATGGCGAGTGGTATCACCGGTCTGAGAATCAGGTCACAGAGCCGGAAAACGGCGCTACATTTTTGAGAAAGCTCTGGAGAGAAAATGACTGAAACTCCCCCAATCACGGAGTTACTCATCGCCTGGAGCAATGGCGAGGCGGAAGCTCTGGATCAACTCTTGCCTTTGATCGAAAGTGAATTGCACGACATGGCGCATCGGTATATGCGGCAGGAAAACGTCGGCCATTTGCTGCAAACGACCGCCCTCATCAATGAAGCCTATTTGCGGCTGGTTCCTCAACAACACGTACGCTGGCAGAATCGCGCACACTTCTTCGGCATCGCGGCGCAGATGATGCGGCGGGTATTGCTCAACCACGCGCGCGATCAACAACGCAACCGGCGCGGCGGAAAAAAAATTCTCGTTTCCTTGTCTGAAGCAGAAGCGTTGCCCCATCAAACATCGGTTGACGTTGATGTCGAAGCGTTGGATGAAGCCTTGCAACGGCTGCATGCAATGGATGCGCGTAAATGCCGCGTGGTCGAGTTGCGCTATTTCGGCGGCTTGAGCGTAGACGAGACGGCAGAAGTGTTGCGGGTTTCCCCGATTACCGTCGTGCGCGATTGGAATCTGGCGAAAGCCTGGCTGGCACGAGAACTTGGTCATGGCACCTGACACCTGGCAACGAGTCGAAGAG
>JABFSD010000757.1 GCA_013140935.1 Acidobacteriota bacterium | reverse complement strand
ACCGTTACCTGCTGGGCTTTTTGAATCCGGCGTTGCAACGCGACGGCTGATGCGCCTGACAGCACTTGTTCAAAGCCGCGCACGCCTTACAGCCAGCAACTGAGCTTCGGTTTTGAACGCCAACTCGTCAGCGACGTAACGCTCGCCGTCAATTATCTATTCGTCAAAGGCACTCACTTGCCACGCACGCGCAATGTGAATCTGTCGCCGCCCGCCGCACCGCAAGGCCGCGTTGTATTTGACACAGGCCGTTTGGATGCGCGTTACGACGCAGTTTGGCAACTCGAAAATTCCGCCTCATCGCGTTATCACGGCTTGATCGTTTCGCTCGGACGCAAGCTGACCAAACAGTTCGGGCTGCAAGTTTCTTACACCCTGAGCAAGGCCGTTGACGACGCTTCCGATTTCGACGAACAGCCGCAGAACCCTTACGACTTGCGCGCCGAACGCGCACTCTCGCGGCAAGACCAGCGCCATCGTCTGGTGATGAGCGGCTTGTTCAATCCGTTCGGAGACGATGACGATGCACCGGATGATGATGGCAGTGTTTGGCGCAAGCTCGTCAGCGGCATCGCCTTTGCGCCGCTCGTGACGCTGGCGAGCGACAGGCCGTTCAATCCGCTGACGGGTGGCGATGATTTGCATACGTTGGCCTTGCCGCTGACGGCGCGTCCGCTTGGGTTCGCGCGCAACAGCCTGTCAGGCGCGGCGCAACGCAACATTGACTTGCGCGTGTTGAAACGTTTCTGGCTGAACGAACGTCATCAACTACTCGACTTTGCCGTAGACATTTTCAACCTGACGAACGCCGTCAACGTGCGCGAGTTGAATCCGTTCGCGGGCAGCGCCAGTTTCGGCAAGCCGATAGATGCGTTTAATGCGCGGCGCTGGCAGTTCTCTTTGGAGTTGGAGTTTTAGCTGCTTGAGGCAATTCATGAAATCAAAAACCTTTTTATTTGTTTTATGGCTGTCGCTGGGCGGCGCGCTTAACGCACTGGCGCAATCGAAAACCGCACCGCTCACCGAACTCGAAAAGCGATCAGGGCACGGGCGCGCGCCAACGGGCCAACAGGCGCGCTTCACTTTGCCTGACACAATCAAACTCGAAGACGGCTTATCAGAAGACGAAGCCGTCGCTGTCGCGCTTTGGAATAACGCGCAATTGCACGCCGACCTGTCGGTATTGGGTTTGGCGCGCGCTGATTTGATTGATGCGGGTTTGTTGCGCAATCCGATGTTGCAACTCGTCTTGCCGATTGGGCCTTATCGCCAGTTCGAGGGCTTGTTCAACTTTCCGCTCGAAGTCTTTTGGCAACGCCGTCGCCGCGTCGCCGTCGCGCAAGCCGAATTGCAACGCATCGCCGTCGGCCTCGAACAAAACGCGCTCAACCTGATGCGCGACGTGCGGCTGGCTTACGCCGAATGGCTGCTGGCAAATGACCGCGCACGCAACGCGACCGAAGCCGTGCAGGTGCGCGAGCAAATCGTACGCCTGACCAAAGTGCGCTTGCGGCTCGGCGATGTCAGCGAGATCGAAGCCACCGCCGCGCAACTCGACGAAGCCCTCGCCAACGAACGCGCCACGCGCTTCACGCGCGAGATCGTGACGGCGCGCGACCGCTTGCGCGCGTTGCTCGGCGCGGCAGATGAAACGGCATTGCCTGATGCGCTCAAGCCGGAAGCGACAACCGCGCAAACCGCCGCGTTGCGTTATGAAGCGTTGCAAGCCGCCGCCGCTACGCGCCCCGAATTGCAGGCCGCTGCGTTGGCGATTGAGTCAGCCGCCGCGCGCGCCAAGTGGGAACACTCGCGCCTCGTCACGTTGGCCGGATTGCTCAATCTCAAACAAGGCGAAGGCGTGCCGTTCTCGCCGCGTCCGGGAATCCTCGCTGAACTGCCCGTCTTCAACCGCAATCAAGGCGGCATCGCGCGCGCCGACGCCGAAGTCGAACGCGCCGCGTGGCAATTTCTCGCAGTGCGCCAACGCATCGCGGGCGAAACGCGCGAAGCCTGGAATCAATACGAACAGGCGCAAGCCGCACTCGCGCAATGGCAAACGCAAACATTGCCGCTCGCTGAAGAAAACGTACGCCTCGCCGAGCGCGTTTTTGCCAAAGGCGATCAGTCTTTTCTGTTCGTCCTCGACGCGACGCGCCAGTTTGTCGAAGTGCGCCAGCGCGTTGCCGAATTGCAAACCGACCTGCGCCGCGCGCTCATTCAACTCGACCGCAGCGCCGGTCAAAGCCGCTGGAGAAACGAAAATGCAAAACCTTAAAACAAACTTTCTTTGTAGTGACGACTTTAGTCGTCCTGCCCGAAAGGAGATGGTTTGCCATTGTTTGGTGACGGAACGACTAAAGTCGTCACTACAAAGAAACTTTTCTTTTCGTTTACTTAACTTGGCCGTACCGCTGTTATGTCTGATCGCATCGCTCGCAGCCTGTTCGGCGAAAAAGCCCGAAGCGACCAAGCTGCCTGCACCCGCAACTGTCGAGAACGCGAAGAAGGAATCTGAACTGGCTACGATCAAGTTGACGCCGCAGGCTGAAAAACGTTTGCGCATCGAGACGGTGTCAGTGGCAACGCGCGCCGTCGCCGAACCGCTCGAACTCAGCGGCGAAATCGTGATGCCGCCTGGACAAACTTTTGCGGTCACTGCGCCGTTGGCGGGTACGTTGCAATTGCCTGAATCGAATCTCGCGCAAGGTTTGGCAGCGACGGATGCTACGGCGTTGCCTGCAAACCCAATCACGCCCGCCATCGGCGTCTATGTGCGCAAAGGGCAGCCGCTCTTTCACCTGACGCCTTTCCTCGCGCCCGAGCGCGACTTGCGCGCGCAACTCGAACGCGATGCGGCTACGTCAACCGAACGTGTCGCGGCTGCGCGGCAACGTGTGCAACGCACGAGTGCGCTCGCCGAAGAAAAAGCAGGCAGCCAGCGCGCCGTCGAAGACGCCCAAGCCGAACTCGCGCTCGCCGAAGCCGAATTGAAAACCGCGCGCCAGCGTTTGCAACGACCCGGCAACGCTACGCTCGCTTCAGACTTTGACGTAACCGTCACCGCGCCCATCAGCGGCGTCATTCAAAAGCTCAACGCCAACGCCGGACAGCCCGTCACCAGCGGCGCACCGCTGCTCGAAATCGTTTCGCTCGCCACGCTCTGGGTGCGCGTACCGGTTTACGTCGGCGACCTGCCGCGCGTCGCGCGCCAACAAGCAGCGCGCATTCACAATCTCAATCAACCAGACGGCGCCGTGCGATTGGCGCGTCCGGTGAATGCGCCGCCTTCCGCCGACGCGACCGCAGCAACCGCCGATTTGTATTTCGCGCTTGCCAATCACAACAACGCCTTGCGTCCCGGCGAACGAGTCGGCGTCACGTTGGCGACGCGCACATCAAGCGAAGGCATCGTCATTCCGTGGGCTTCAGTGCTGCACGACATTCAAGGCGCTACGTGGGTTTATGAACAGACCGCGCCGCAAACTTATGTGCGGCGTGCGGTCGAGGTGCGCTACGTGACCGATGGTTTGGCAGTGCTGGCACGCGCGCCTGCCAACGGCGCAAAGATTGTCACCACCGGCGCGTTTGAATTGTTCGGCACCGAATTCGGCGTCGGAAAATAACTTGTCAGTGCGAAAACAGAAGCTGAAAGGTTACACATTCTCAATTCTCAATTCTCAATTCTTCATTCTTTGACAGAGGGACAACATGCCCAGGCGACATACCTGTCAAAAAATGAAGAATTGAGAATTGAGAATAAAATAAGCGCTTACTTTCAGCGATCAACTTCTGCGCTTGCCGCGTTTGAGCGGCATTACAACCATGCTCCAAGCCCTTGTCTCCACCTCACTCAAACTGCGCGGCGTCGTCATCGTTTTGGCAATCCTCTTGCTCATCGTCGGCGTGCGCACACTGCCCGCGACGCAACTGGATGTCTTTCCTGAATTCGCGCCGCCTTTGATCGAAATCCAAACCGAAGCGCCCGGCCTTTCCACGACCGAAGTCGAAAGCCTCGTGACCGCGCCGCTCGAAAACGCGCTCAACGGCATCACTTCGCTCAAGACCTTGCGTTCGAAATCGGTGTTGGGCTTGTCTTCGGTCGTATTGATCTTGCAGCAAAACGCCGACCTGATGGCGGCGCGGCAATTGGTGCAAGAACGCCTGACGCTCGCCGCTTCGCGTTTGCCCGCGATTGCGCATCCGCCCGTGATGCTGTCGCCGCTGTCTTCAACGAGCCGCTTGATGAAAATCGGTTTGTCATCCGCGACCATGTCGCAGATGGAGATGACCGACCTCGCGCGTTGGACGATGCGTCCGCGCCTGATGGCCGTGCCCGGCGTCGCTAACGTAGCCATCTGGGGCGAACGCGACCGCCAGTGGCAAATCATCGTGCATCCTGATCGCTTGCGTGCGCACAACGTCACGCTCGACACCGTCATCGCCACCGCACGCGAAGCCGTCGCACCTGAAGCAGGCGGATTCATTGACACGCCTACGCAACGCTTGCCGATTACGAATCTGCCCGCCGTCACGCGCTCCGCTGAGTTGGCAAATGTGCCGTTGAGCAAGACCAATTCAATCGGATTCACGACGCCGCTCACGTTGGGCGCGGTGGCTGACATCCGCGAAAGTTTTCCTACGCCGATTGGCGATGCGGTCATCAACGACAAACCCGGCTTGCTGTTGATCGTCGAAAAACAACCATCGGGGAATACGCTCGACGTGACGCGCAACGTAGAAAAAGCTCTCGATGAATTGCGTCCCGGCTTGCGCGGCCTCGAAGTGGATTCAACCATCTTTCGTCCGGCTACGTTTATCGAGACGGCGCTGAACAATCTGAATCGCGCGTTGTTGATCGGCTGCTTGCTCGTCGTCATCGTGCTAACGCTGTTCTTATTCGACTGGCGCACAGCGCTGATTAGCCTGACGGCGATTCCGCTTTCGCTCGTAGCGGCGGGCTTGGTCTTGTATCTAACGAACAGCACCGTCAACACGATGGTGTTGGCAGGCTTGATTCTCGCGCTCGGCGAAGTCGTAGACGATGCCATCATTGACGTAGAAAACATTCAGCGTCGCTTGCGTTTGAATATGAATGAATCGCCTTTCTCAGTCGTGTTGAACGCTTCGCTCGAAGTGCGCAGCGCGATTGTTTACGCCACGCTAATTGTGGTGCTGGTCTTTCTGCCGGTGTTTTTGCTAGACGGTTTGGCGGGTTCGTTCTTTCGTCCGCTGGCGGTGTCTTATGTGCTGGCCGTGCTTGCTTCGCTCGTCGTCGCGTTGACCGTCACGCCTGCGATGTCGTTGTGGCTGTTGCCGCGCGCTTCTCAAAAAGAGAGCGAAGCGCCATTGACGCGCTGGCTCAAACGCGGCTATCGCGTCGTGTTGCCGCCCATCGTCAAACATTCGTGGCTTGCGTTGACGGCGATGCTCGGCATCTTTCTCGCCGCCGCGATGGCCTTTCCTTATCTCGGCGAAGGCTTCTTTCCCGAATTCAAAGAGACTGATTTTTTGATGCACTGGGTCGGCAAGCCCGGCACTT
>JABFSD010000950.1 GCA_013140935.1 Acidobacteriota bacterium | reverse complement strand
GCCAGTCCCATCGAAACCGTCGGGAACTTCCAGAAATCAGGCATCAGCCACGGATGCGGATAAGACGACAGGCCGGGTTTGTCGCGTAATTCGTGACGAAAGTTTTTCAGATGATCGAGCGACAGGCGGCCTTCGAGAAAGGCGCGCGAATAAATGCCCGGCGAAGCGTGGCCTTGAAAGTAAACGAAATCGCCCGGCTGTTCGCCGTCTTTGGTTTGAATAGACCCGCGAAAGAAATTGTTAAAGCCGACTTCCATCAACGTCGCTACTGAAGCGTAAGTAGCGATGTGTCCGCCAATGCCTGCGTCGTGTTTGTTCTGGTGCAAAACCATTGCCATTGCGTTCCAGCGAATGATGGTCTTGATGCGGCGTTCCATCTCGCGGTCGCCGGGGTAAGAGACCTGTTCATCCGGCGCGATGGAATTCAAATAAGGCGTATTGAATTGCGTAGGCAGCGGGATGCCTTGCTTGAAAGCGTTCTCGCGCAGCGCGTTGATCAAAAAGCCCGCGCGTTTGGGATCGGCTAAAATTTCTTCCCACGCTTCCAGCCATTCAGCAGTTTCTTGTGGGTCTAAATCATTTACTTCTGGGGGAGCCGCCGCCACGGGAGCGGCGGCGATTTGAGCTTCGAGTTGAGCTTTTGCTTGCATCGTTTTCCTTCAGTCCTTCGCTAATTGAGGGTGTTTGCGCACAAGCGCAAAAATGATTGCGTTATGAATTCTAGTGCTTCGTCGAATCGTCTTTCGTGGTGATGCCAGATGACTGCATCGGAGTAAGCCGCACTATAACGCAAAGAATGCGTTGGCGTGAAATGCTGCGCTGCGTGTGCGCAAAGTTTGACATCACTCAGAGGCGTACCTACACTCGCCGCTCGTTTTTAACCCAATAAATAAAAGGTTTTCTGCAATGTTCAAGCTCTATAACACGCTCACCCGACAAGTCGAAGAATTTCAGCCGCTCACTGACAACACGGTTCGCATGTATATCTGCGGGCCGACGGTTTATGACTTCGCGCACATCGGCAACTTCCGCACGTTTCTGTTTGGCGACTTGTTGCGGCGCTACCTGAAATATAAGGGCTACAAAGTTCATCACGTCATGAACATCACCGACGTAGACGACAAGATCATTCAACGCGCCGTCGCCTTGAAAATGACGCTGCGCGAATACACCGATCAATACACCGATTTGTTCTTTCAGGATTTCGACGCGCTCGGCGCTGAGCGTCCTGAAGAAGTCTTGCGCGCAACCGACCACATCAATGAGATGGTAGAAATCGTCCAGCGCCTCACCGCCAACGGTCACGCTTATGAATCAGAAGGCTCGACCTATTTTCGCATCAACAGCTTCCCGACTTACGGCAGGCTCTCGAACATGAACTTTGAAGGTAATGTCGCGGGCGCGAGCGAGCGCGTAGACGCCGATGAATACGACAAAGAAAGCGTACGCGATTTCGTGTTGTGGAAAGCCGCCAAACCGGACGAGCCTTCGTGGGAAACTACGATTGGCACGGGGCGTCCGGGTTGGCACATCGAATGTTCGGCAATGTCTATGAAAGCGCTGGGCGAAACCTTCGACATTCACGCGGGCGGCATTGATCTGGTCTTTCCGCACCACGAAAACGAAATCGCGCAATCAGAAGGCGCGACGGGCAAGTCCTTCGTCAAGTATTGGGTGCATAGCGAATTCCTCTTGGCCGAAGGACAGAAAATGTCGAAAAAGCTCGGCAACTTTTACGTCGTACGCGATCTGATCGAACAAGGCCACACGCCGCGCGCGATTCGCTATCTGTTGCTGTCGGCGCAACACCTGAAACAATTCAACTTCACGATGGACGGATTGAAAGGCGCAGAAACCGTCGTCGCGCGCCTCAACGATTTCAAAGTGCGGCTGCACGAACTCACGCCCGAAGCGGGCGAAACGGCTGCGCTGGGCGAACTCGTCTGGCGTACCAGGAAAGATTTTGAGACCGCACTCGACGATGATCTCAACGTCCCCGCCGCCCTCGGCGCATTGCACGACTTCGTACGCGAAACCAATTCAGCCATTGCGGCGAGTACGATCAAAGCCAGCGATCAAAAAGCCCTGATCGAGTTAGTAGACTGCATAGATTCCGTCTTCGGCATTTTCGGCGAATTGAAAAAAGGCTTCCTCGACGCCGACATTCAAGCCTTGATTGACGAACGCCAGGCTGCGCGCAAAGCGAAAAACTTCGCGCGGTCTGATGAGATTCGCAATCAACTGACCGAGATGGGCATTGTGTTGGAGGATACGAAAGAGGGTGTGCGATGGAAGCGGAAGTAACTCGAATGAAAGGACGCCTTCGTTATCTCAAAATCGTTGAGTGGTCAGATGAAGATCAATGCTTCGTCGGACAATGTCCAGGCATCATCGGGCCGTGTTGCCACGGCGATAATGAAGCGCAGGTTTACGCGGAACTTTGTCAGATCGTTGATGAATGGATTGAGCTTATGATAAAGGATGGTAAGGCGCTTCCACCGGCTACGGCTGGACGCAACGTTGCCGAGAGATTGTTGCTCGCCGCTTAAGTGGGTCGCCATGACCAAACCGCAAAAGGACCAAAAGCTTTTGAAACAACTGTTCGAACGCAATGGGTGCGTGCGCGTGCCTAACGCTGAACGCCGCGCTGCGCGCAATGGCGTGCGTTACAAAAAAGGTTATGAAGTGCGTTTCTCTTTGGCGGATGAAGATGAGTTGGAAGCGACGCTGCGCGCGTTGTACCGGCTCGATTTCACGCCGGGCCAGCCCTATATCAAACACCGGCAAATTATCCAACCGCTTTATGGACGCGCGCAACTCGAACGTTTTTGCGAACTCATTGGCTATGATTGGCGGGCGCGCTAGGCGATTCGCCACCGCGTTACGAAATGGGCGATAGCGCGCCGGTTTGTAACGCCGCCGACAGCGATTGCCGCACCGCCGCCTGCATTTCTGTTCGCACCATTTCTTTCAACCCTTGCGCCGCCAGCCATTCTTGCAATGCCTGATTGATCAATTGCTCACAGCTCTGACCGTTGCCAGCCAGTTGGCGAAACTGTTCAAGCGTCGCCGGGTCAATCCGCACGGCTTGCTGCAACATGGCGGCGGCGCGGCGCAGTTCGCGCGCCGCCGGGCCGCGAGTGATCTTGGTCGGGTCGGGCGGTGTCTCGCGCGTGTAAGCCTGATAGTCAAAGTCATCGTTGTCTTTCATAGTATTCCTCCACCCATTTTTCATTGGCATCATACGCAGTGATGATGCGATAAAGCGGCAGGTCTTGGTCGGTAAAGACGACGATCAAGAAACGATCCCACGGCGTCTTGCCTACCCACAACCAGCGATCTTCGTGTTCAACTAAACTGATTTCCTCAAATCCGTTTGGGTCTTCAAACGCCGCCACTACTTCATAGAATTTGACGTTGTGCTCTTTGACGACGGTTTGGTATTTCGTCTCGTCCCAAACATACCCGATGTCCATGTGCCCTCCCTAACCACTGTTTTACTGGCACCGCGATTATAGAAGGCAATGAGAGTGTCAGCCAACGATTCATCGCACCGCACTAATCATTCCCGATGACTGAAACGGTTGCCATTGTGCTACTATCCGGCGCGTGAAATTACGGTTCGCCAATTCGAGCATACGCAACGCCGCCCGCTGGCTGGCGCAGCACGTCCCTACCCGTACCCGCAAAAACCTCTTCGCAGACTAATCGCCTTTTCATCACCAGCCATTGTCCCCGCAACGCGAAGCATTTCGCGGTTGCGCCGTATCCCCTTTGTACAAGCCTTATCGGAGGTATCGAAACCATGCAAGCTGTTAAACCTGAACTCGAAACAAACAAACTCCCCATCCTGAAAACCGCCCTGCCCGGCCCCATCGCCCAACAAGTCGTCGCCGACGATGCCAAATACATTTCGCCGTCTTACACGCGGCCTTATCCGCTGGTCGTCAAGCGCGCGAAAGGCGCAATGATCGAAGACGTAGACGGCAATGTCTTCCTCGATTTCAACGCGGGCGTCGCGGTGTGCTCGACCGGCCACGCGCACCCGCGCGTCGTCGAAGCGATCAAAAATCAGGTAGATGATTTTCTGCACGTATGCACAGCGGACTATTATTTCCCGTCGTTGCCCAAGCTCGCGCAGAAGCTCAGCCAGCTCGCGCCCGGCGCACACGACAAGCGCATTCATTTCGGCAACTCCGGCGCGGAAGCCGTCGAAGGCGCAGCCAAGCTGGCAATGTATGCGACGCGCAAGCACAAATTCATCGGGTTTTTCGGAGCCTTTCACGGACGCACGATGGGCGCGCTGTCATTGACGGCCAGCAAGGCGCGGCAACGCGCCGGCTTCGGCCCGCAGGCGCTGGACGTGACGCACATTCCTTACGCGAACTGTTATCGTTGTCCTTACCACCTGACGCAGCAAACTTGCGGCGCACTCGAATCGAAAGGCCCGCATTGCGCGCGCGTGATCGAAGACCTGCTGTTCAAAACGACCGTGCCCGCTGATGAATGCGCCGCCGTAGTGCTTGAAGTCGTGCAAGGCGAAGGCGGATACATCGTGCCGCCCGCTTCGTTTCTCTCAACGATTCGTGACATCGCTGACCGTCACGACATTCTGGTCATCGCTGACGAAGTGCAAAGTGGATTTGGTCGCACCGGCAAGATGTTCGCGTCGGAGCATTTCGATTTCGTGCCCGACATTCTCACCGCCGCCAAAGGCATCGCGTCGGGCATTCCGCTGTCGGCGACGGTTGCGCGGGCTGATTTGATGACGTGGCCGCCGGGCGCACACGCCTCTACGTTTGGTGGCAATCCGGTAGGGATTGCGGCTTCATTGGCGACGATTGAATTGCTGGAAGAAGGCTTGATCGAAAACGCTGCGCGGATGGGCGAATACTTGCTCGAAGGCTTGCGCGACTTGATGAGCAAGCACGCGCTCATCGGCGACGTACGCGGCAAGGGCTTGATGATCGGCATCGAACTCGTCAAAGACCGCACCACCAAAGAACCGCACGCCGAAGCGTTGAAACAAGTCGAGCAGACATGTTTTCAACGCGGCTTGATTACGTTGGGCTGCGGCACGAGTACGATTCGCCTGTCGCCGCCGCTGGTGATTGAGAAAGACCAGTGCGACTTTGCGATCAAGACGCTTGATGACGCGATTGGAATGGTGAAGTAACGGGCTGGCTCAATAGACTTCGTCGTGCGTACCAGCAGCGAGCAGCAAGATGGCTTCTTCGCCTTCGTGCTGAACGAACTCAAACACGATGCGCAAATCATATCCCGCGCTGCAAGACCAACAATCGGCCAACTGGCCTTTCAACTTGTGGGTCTTGAGCGTGGGATGAAAGGCATCGGCAGTCAGTTGTTCCAACGTCGCCTGCAAATCCGCAGCAGCCTTTGAGTCTTTTTTCAGCAGGCGCTTGGCCGAACGAATGAAGGCGGCTGATTTGAGCAACTTGCGCGTCATACCAACAACTCCTGCATCAAATCGTCTACGTTCGACGCTTGGCATTTGCCTTCGACAAATTCACGGCGGGCATCTT
>JABFSD010000472.1 GCA_013140935.1 Acidobacteriota bacterium | reverse complement strand
CATAGGTAGTGGCTAGTGGCTAGTGGCTAGTGGCTAGTGGCTGAAATAATCAGCCACTAGCCACTGACCGCTAGTCACCACGTTTAGAGCGACCTCGTTCTTCGCCCGCCTGAGCGAGTTTCTTCCAGCGTTGTTTGCGTTCTTTCAGCGCGGCGAACGATTCCTGCCGCTGCGCCAAATGAGTAAGTTCGCCCTGCAACCGGACGTAGTTGTGATAACGCGCCACTTCGAGCGTACCGTCTGCGAGCGCCACGCGCACGGCGCACCCGGGTTCGGTTTTGTGGCTGCAATTGCTGAACCGACAGGCCGCGATGAGGGCTTCGACATCGCCGAAGACTTGATCCATGCCTTCGTCGGTTTGCCAAAGCTGTAACTCGCGCATGCCGGGCGTATCGAGTACCAGCCCGCCCGAAGGCAACACGATCAATTCGCGGTGCCGCGTTGCGTGCATGCCTTCACCGTCACCGACGCGAATCTCTTTGACCTTTTGCCGATCAAAACCCATCAGGTGGTTGACGAGCGTAGATTTGCCTACGCCCGATGAACCGAGAATCGCTACGGTTTGCCCCGCGACGAAATAAGGCGCGAGCGCTTCGAGGCCGAGGCCTTCTCTGGCGCTGACGGCGTGAATCGGTGCGTGTTCGGCGAGAGCCGCGAGCGCCACGAGCTTGTCGGGTAAATCGTCGCAAAGGTCGGCTTTGCTCAAGATCAGCACCGGTCGCGCGCCGCTCTCAACCGCGACCGCGATGTAACGCTCCAACCGGCGCGGCTTGAAATCCTGATTGAGCGAAGTCATCAGCAACACCGTGTCAATGTTCGCGCCGACGACTTGCTCTTCGGTTTTGCGGTCTACGACCTTGCGCGTAAAACAACTCGTGCGCGGCAGAATTGCCTGAATGCGTGCGTGTTCCTGATCGTCCCGTTTTTTGAGTGCGACCCAATCGCCTACTGCCGGTAACTCGGCGCGGCTCGCGGCTTCGTAACGCAGCTTGCCGGTGGTTTCAGCGAGTATTTCACCCGCCGCTGTGTAAACGCGATAAAACTGATTGTATTCGAGTGCGACGCGACCGGCTTCAAAGCCCTCTGCGCCGTAAGGTTGAAAGTGTGATTGAAAATGTTGATTCCAGCCGAAGGGAATCAGTGCTTCGTAATTCATGTCAGATTGCCTCTCATGGTTGTGATGTTGCGGAAGTGCGGCGCGAGGGTGAGTTGCTGCGAATACACCACGTATGTGACGCGAAAGCGCACGACGTAGAGTTTTGCCAAAGGCGAAAACGGCAACTCACTGTTTAAGCGGCAATCATAGGCTTTTCCTGAACTTGCGAAGATGAAGCGGCATTCTAGGCACGCCGCACGCAACGTGGCAAGATGACTGGGAACGTAGCGTCGCCAACGTGCCGACAGGCAGATGCTTTTCGAGGTCGCTATTCGCGCGGCCCATAACGAATTTGAAAATGTTTGGTGTGAAGCCTGAATCAAGGCTGTCAGAGAAAAAATATGATGATTCTTTTTCGTCACTTACCTTCGTTGTTGCGGGTTTGCCTTTGCGCGATTTGGCTGGCGAGCTTGTCTGGAATGCTTCACGCCCAAGCCAGGCAATACTTCCCACCGGCGAGCCAGTGGGAGAAGAAAGCGCCCAACGAGTTGGGAATGGATGCCGCCGCGCTGGCCGGCGCGATTCAATTCGCTCAAGCCACGGAAACCCGTCGCCCGCTCGACCTTTCTGATCAAGAGCGCGTATTCGGTTCGCTCCTGGGTTCGATGCCTACGCAACGAGCACATACGAATGGCTTGGTGATTTATAAAGGCTACGTCGTAGCCGAGTTCGGCGACACGGCGTTTGTTGATCCGACTTATTCCGCCGCCAAAAGCATGCTTTCTACCATCGCGGGCGTAGCCGTGCGCAACGGCAAGCTCACCAATCTGGATGAACCGGTCAAGAAGCTGATTCAGGATGGCGGATATGATGCGCCGCATAACGCGCAGGTGACGTGGCGCACGCATTTGCAGCAGGAATCGGAATGGGAAGGCGAAATGTGGGGCAAGAAAGATGACTTTGTCGGACGCCTCGCGTTCGGCGAAGGCGAGCGCAAGCCGCGCGCGTTGCAAGCGCCCGGGACGTTTTATGAATACAACGACGTGCGCATCAATCGCTTTGCGCTGTCGTTATTGCGAGTCTTTCAACAGCCGCTGCCCGAAGTCTTTCGCACCGAAGTGATGGATGTGATTGGCGCTTCGACGACGTGGAAGTGGATTCCTTATCACAACAGCTACGTCGAGGTGGCAGGGAAGCGTATGCCTTCAGTGAGCGGCGGTACGCGCTGGGGCGGTGGGATGTGGATCAACTCGTGGGACCTGGCGCGCTTTGGTTATCTGTGGCTGCGCGGCGGTCAGTGGAATGGCAAACAAATTCTGCCGCCGGATTATGTGAAAGTTGCGATTACCCCAAGTAAGCACGGGCCTGATTACGGCTATTTGTGGTGGCTCAATACGCAGGGCAAAAATTATCCAGGCTTGCCGAAAAATGTATTCGGGGCGCGGGGCGCGGGCAGCAATACGGTGACGATTTCGCCCGATCACGATTTAGTGGTGGTGTGGCGTTGGCACGCAGGCAATGAGGCCGAGTTCGTTAAACGAGTGATTGCGGCGATTCGCTGATTTCTCAAAAGGGGTTCCTCCGTTATGCCGAGCAAATCAAAAACGCGCGACGATTTTGGCGGCGCGTGGAAAGAAGCGATTGAAACTTATCTGCGCGAATTTCTCGATTTTTTCTTTCCGGCGTCGAGCGCTGGCATTGACTGGCCGCGCGGCTATCGCTTTCTCGACAAGGAACTGCAAAAGCTCACGCCGCACGGCGCGTTGCGCAAAGGCGTCGTAGACAAACTCTTCGAAGCCTACGCGCTTGACGGCACGAGCCGCCTATTAGCGATTCATCTCGAAGCGCAGAACCAACGCATTCACGATTTGCCGGAGCGCGTCTATCAATACAACTACCGCATTTACGACCGGCTGCGTCGTCCAGTGGCGAGTTTGATTTTGCTGACCGATGCGAATGCGTCGTGGCGTCCGAACCAATTTGAATGCGAGACGCGGGGTTGCATCGTCACCCTTACTTTTCCCATCGCCAAGTTGCTGGATTTCGATACGCCGGAATATGCCGCGCACGCGAATCCTTTTTCGTTCATTGTGCGGGCGCATCGCCGCGCACAGGTTACGCAACGCGATATGCGCCAGCGTTACGACTTGCGGATGGCGCTCACCGAAGAACTGGCGGCGCTGGTGCAAAACGATCAGGCACAGGCGACACGCTTTGAGGGCGTGTTGAAATTTTTTGAGTGGGTCATGCAAATGCCCGCTGAACTGGAAGACGAATTTATGGATGAGTACAATGCGCGGCACAAGGAGGATGTTATGTTCGTACCCTATCGAGAACGAAAAGCAGAAGCGCGAGGCTTAACGCAAGGTCGTGCAGAAAGCCTATTGATCTTTTTAACAGCGCGGTTCGGGCAGTTGCCTGATACTTTGCGAGAAGCCATAGCGCGCATTCAGGATTCAGATACGCTGGATCGGTTGCTGGCGTTGGCAGCCACTTGCTCGGCGCGTGACGAATTTGAGCGCGCGTTGGGAGAAACGTGAGAATGAGGCTTCACGCTTTGCGTGGCGTCGTAGCCAACGCACACAACGCCAGAAACAGTTGTGCGTTTGACGTAACCTGCAAATTGAAATCAACGAAGCTGTGAACCACGATGGCGAAACAGCCCGTCAGCGCGCCCAGCGTAATCGCCCGATGATGCCGGTCGCGCGTTTGCGCCGACTTGAAACTGCTGACGAATAACAGCGCCAGAAATGCCATCGCCAAGAGGCCGCCGACCGCGCCGCTATCCGTCAAAATTTGTAAGTAATCGTTGTGTGTTTGCTCGACGCGCTGGGTGCCGGAACTGGGATCGAATTGCGTATAAGCGAAAGGGAACGCGCCCAGACCTACGCCCGTGAGCGGATGCTGTTGAATGAGTTGCCAACTCGCCTGCCAAATATCGCGGCGACTGAAGAGGTCATACGGATTCAACGCGGCCAATTCGCTTTGAGGTTTGCTCTTCGCGTCTTCGCTGATTTGTGCGAAGTTGTCACGCAAGCCTTCTGAACCTACCAACCAAACGGCACCGACCATCGCAACCAAACTCAATAACACAACGCCCACGGTTCTTAACGCGACCGCTTGCCCTGAAGCCTTTTCACGCACGCCTCCTACCCGTGCGACGACGAACAGAAACACCAACGCCGCAGCCAGCGCAATCACGCCGCCGCGCGAAGCTGATAACCCGATGCCCGCGATCAAGACCAATGCCGCCGCCGCATACAACGCGAGCGTTTCGTTTTTCGCGCTGCGTTCGATGAGCATGCCGCCCGCGAGACCGACGCCCATCACTAAGAAACCAGCGAAATGGTTGCGGTTCACGAAAGGGCCAAACGTACCGCGTTGCCAAAACAACGCGCCCGCATATTTTTGCCCGATGCCTACGAGCGCGATGACGGTGCATACGATAAGGATGATTTTGACGGCGGTGCGTCGCCGCGTATCGCTCGAAACGTAAGTCGCAAAGAGGCTGAAAAAAATCAGATAGGTCAGCAGCTTGTAAGCCGCATACCGCGTGGCGAACTTATCTATACTGATCGTCGCCGCTTGTATGAACGTCCACACCAGCCACGCCAGCAGCGGCCATACGAGCGGTGTCGCCGGCAGCGTCAAGGCACCGCTCGTGAGTGCAGCCAATCCCCACAGCACCGCCAACACCAGCAGGTAAAGTTGCCATAAGGTAATTGACCATGTCTCAACGGTGCCGTAAGGCAGGGGCGTTAAGATCAACAAGCCGAGCAACAGCCAGTAAATGACTTTGCCCCAAGTGCTGTGCGTGAGGTCTTCAATTGAATGTGTTTCACTTTTCACTTTTCACTTTTCACTTTTCACTTTTCACTTTTGTGTGAGTTGAAAGTCGTCGAACCACGCGCGTCCGGTGAGAGGACAGGGCGGTTCGTTGCAAGGCATGCGCATCAGGCGCACGGTCACGGCTTCGGTCGCGGCAGGCGTCACGAAATCGGTTTTATATTCCGTCCATTCCGCCGTGCCGGTGCTGATGGAAGGCGAGGCCACGCTCAAGCGTTTATCGTCCGCCGCATCCTGAATGGCGATGAACGGAGTACTCAAACTTTGCAACGCTTCCGTCTTCACCATACAGCGCAACCGATAAGCGGTGCGCGGCTGCACCGTGACGGTTTGCGCCGCGAGGATAAGCGCAATGTTTTCTTTGGTGTCGAAGCGCAACCGCAAACTCAAACTGCCGGCTGAGAAAACCTGCGGATCAAGTCCGACCGTCACGTCTGCGGGCGAAAAAACCTGCCACGTCAAAAAGGGAATGTTGCTGCCGAGATCAATGGCTTGCTCAAATCCGCCATTGCTTAAGAATGAGTTGGCATCTGCCACCGGTTCAGCCTGTACCTTGCGCCAGATTTCGTAAGCCGCGCGATGCTGCCCGATGCGTTGCAACGATTCGACAATGG
>JABFSD010000317.1 GCA_013140935.1 Acidobacteriota bacterium | reverse complement strand
GCCGTAGGCCGCGCTTCAAAGAAGGAAGGGAACTGGGAACGTTATTTTCTCTTGATGGCCGGCATCGGACTCGACGCGACCATCGTGGATAACGTCAACCTCGATCTCAAAAAGCGTGTCGGCATCGGCGCTTATGTCGCCGCCGGACTGAGCTTTCTCGCACGCATGCCGCTGACGCCGTTTACCTATTCGATCAATAACGACAAGCGTCCCAGCAATTTCACCTTGATCTCGAATGCGGCGAATTACGCGGCGTTCTTTACGCTTGCGCCCGATGCGCAATTGGAAGACAAGGATTTCAAAGTCTGCTCGTTCAACTCGCGCAGCCGTCTGGCGTATTTGTTCTATGCGCTGCTGAGTTTAGGCGGACGGCATACCACTTCGCCCGGCGTGACTTACGAACGCGCCAAGCGCGTCAGCGCCAATTCGAATGACGCAGCGCTCGTGCAACTCGACGGCGAAGTCGTAGGCCATCTGCCCATGCAATTTGAAAAGCTGCCCGATGCGCTGCGCGTCGTGGCCCCACCAGTGAAATAAGAAGAGAAGGAAGAATATGTGGTATCGAATGTTTTCGAGTCTTTTTACCAACTTGGCGACCGTGCTTGAGGCTTCGGCCTTTGCGGTCTTGTTCGCGTTGCAACACCTCACGCCGACGAACCTGCGCAGCGCGCGCAGTAAGGTTTTGCAGTTCAACGACAAGCTGCACGCTTCGTCGCAAGTGCGCGATGTGATGTGGCTGACGACGGGCCTGATGCTCGCGTTGATGTTGATTTACGCGCCGCATGCCAAAGCGCAACCGGCGACGCCCACGACGACTGAAGCGACGGCAACCGCTACGGCGGCGTTGCCGCCTGACGTTATCAAGTTGCGCGACGAAGGTAATACGGCGCTCTTCAATGTGGATTACGCCACCGCGCGCACGAAGTTTGAAGCGATTCAAAAACAACTGCCGCAACATCCAGCCGGTGATTTATATGTGGCAATCGCTACGTGGCTTGAGAGCCTTTATCGCCAGCGTCGTTTGCAAACCAATCTTTACGGCGAAGACTCGAACTTTTACGCCGGTGCCGACCAGAAAGACGAAAAGACCGAAGGCGACGCCGTTGACCCAGTCGTAGACAAAGCCTTCCGCGAACGCATTCAGTCCGCCAAACTCAAAGCCCTGACGCTGGTCAACAAAGATAAGAAAGACCCGTACGCGCTTTACTTTCTGGGGGCCGTCCATGCGATCACGGCGAGCTATGAAGCCACGACCGCGCGCAAGTTCTTCGCCGCCATGCGCAACGGCTCACGCGCCGTAGACCTGCATCAAAAAGCGCTCGACCTCAAACCGGATTTATACGATGCCAATCTTTCCATCGGTACTTATCATTACATTCTCGGCAAACTACCGTGGGGTTTGAAGGCGCTTGCGGCCATCGGCGGCATGCGCGGCAATAAACAAAAAGGCCTCGCAGAGATTCAGACCGTGATTGATAAAGGCGCGAACGCCGACGACGCGCGCGTAGTATTGCTGGCAATTTACCAAGTCGAAAAGCGGCCCGAAGACGCGCTCGCCGTCCTCAGCACTCTGGCTGATAAGTATCCGCATAACTCGCTCTTTCGCCTCGAACACGCCAACTCACTCGTAGGGCTGAAACGTTTCGATCAGGCTTACAAAATTTATGAAGCCTTGCTGCAAGACCCGCAAGCCGCCGGCATTGCCGACCTCGCGCATTACCAGTACGGCGAAGCGTTGGCGGCGAGTAAAGAATACGTGCGTGCTGCCGCGCAATATCTCTCCGTGCCGCAAACCAAAACCGCCGAAGCCAATCTCATTACGGTTGCATTGTTGCGCGCCGCACAGGCTTACGATCTTGATGGCAAACGCAACGAGGCCCTCGCGCAATATAAAGCGGTGCTGGCGCGGCCCAATGTTTACGACACGCGCGAACAGGCTGAACGCGGTTTGAAACAGGTTTATGTGCCAATCGAAACCAGCAAAAAGGGCGAAGAATAAGTGTGGTTGACAGCATGGAGGGCAGCCGCTAGTATCACCCCGCTTTTGAAACATCGTTCATTCGCAATCTTTTCGGGGCGTGGCTCAGCCTGGTAGAGCGCTCGGTTCGGGACCGAGAGGTCGGAGGTTCAAATCCTCTCGCCCCGATTACAAAACAAAACACTTACGGTCACGGCAACGTGGCCGTTTTTGCTTTGCGGACACATACGCGGACACAATCAAACTCTTTTCAGCCACTCCCTGCGGCCTTCTCTGCCTTCGTAATACCTGCCTGATTGTCAAAGAAATGGGAGCGATGCTCCCTTTGTCGAAAAAAAATATGCCTTACAACAACGGCTCAAGCCGCCAAGACTTCAATGCCGCCGTGCGCACGTTTCTTCGGCTTTGCCTTGATTTGAATCGTCACCACCTGGTCAAGACGAGTCAGCATTCGCAACAGTCGGTCAATCGAAAAGTCGTTGAACTTCCCGCGCATCAGTGCCGACGCATCCGGCAACGGTAAGTCGAGAAGGCTTGCTGCCTCTTTGGGCTTCAGCCCGCGCTCTTTGACAATGTGGTGTATGCGCAAGGTCAGATTCGCCCGCGTCATCATTTCTTCAGCGTTATCAAAGCCCAAATCCTCAAATACGTTTCCGCTTCCTACCAACACTTCACTCATTTCGTTACTCCCTTGAAATCTTCCTCTGCCAATTTCAACCGCTTTCGTATCAGGTCAATCGTGGCTTTCGGCGTAGAGATTCCCTTTTTCGATTTCTTTTGAAAAACGTGCAGCACATAGAGGCGCTCCGCAAACTTGACCGTATAGACCGCGCGATAGGTGTCCCCGTCGTAATCCTCCACGATCTCTAACACGCCTGCACCGCCAAAGCCTTTCAGCGGTTTTGCGTCGAGCGATTTATCGCCCAAAGCTGCTTGATGAAGTGCCAAGCCGATGTTGCGCCGCGCCTCTTTGGGGAGTTCGCGCAAATCACTACGACTTGAGCCAATCCAGTGCAAGGGCTTCGGTTTTGGCGCGTCTGCCTTCATCAAAACGCCTTCGCTTTCTTCCCTGCCCGTGTGCGCCCCTTCTTCGCAGCCTTCGCCTTGCGTGTGCGCTTCGGCTTGGCTTCGGTTGTGACGACCACTGCCGCGTCAGTCGTAGCCGTTACCACTTCCGCAGCGCCGTTTTTATCTTTCGGCTTTGGTGGGCGACCGGGCTTTCGATCCGCGACAAGCGCGAGGTCTGATTCTTTTACGACTAAATCGCGTCCGAATTTCACGGCGGGTAAGTTTCCGATCAAGATCATTTGCCGCACGCGCGGCGGACTGACGCCTAATCGCTCTGCTACTTCTTTTGTCGTAAGTGTTTTGTCCATGCTGATTTTATATCTCAATAGAAAATCTTACGCAAGGGTAATTATTCCCTTGATTTAACCCTTACTCGTGAGTTATAGTATTACTTGTCGGTCGGCAGTGACGCCGCAAACGAAAGGCAAAGCAATGATTCTCAACACTTCAATCTGGCAAGCGGTAATCAACGAAGCGAAGGCGAAGGCCGTCAATCCCCCCGCGTGGCTGCGCGCCATTGATCGTGCGGTAGTCGAGATTGAAAAAGCGCGTTACTGGTCGTTTACGGATGGCGTGTTGACGATTGAATCAACTACGTCGCGCAAGCTGTACAAGGTGGATGCCGCGCATACCTGCGAAGCCCGCAACGGCATTTGCAAACATCGTGCGGCGCGTCGGCTGATGGAGTTGTACTTCACGGCGTTGCAAGCGCAACCCGTCGCGCTCGCGCCGGTCGCACCATCGGCAATGGCGATGCGTGAAGCCGAACGCAACGCCGCTGTTTTGGTGCGGCGCTACGAAGGCAAACGCACCTATTACGGCGCAATCGAAATCTAACCAACGAAGCCGCGCAGCTACGATCATCAAACGCATTGAAAGGCTCATCATGGCAAAGCAAAAACCAGAAGCGGAAAGACACTATTTATCTTTAAGTCCAGGCGACCCCATCCATTTCAACAACACCAAAGACGTGCGCCTGAGCGTCGGGCAAATCGTAAGCGAGCCAGAATGCGCCGACGGGATTGTGCAGGATGATTACGTCTGTCTCGGTGCGGTCAGCTTTCACGGCAGCAGCCACTACAGGCTGACACTGCCGAGCGGTGAGTGCGCAATCTACCGCATCACCGAAACCAAGCTGGTTATGCTCGATTATTTTTATGACCTTGATTTAGACATTGAGCCAAAGCCGAAGCGCAAGCGCACCACGCCACGCAAAAACGCAACTGCATAGTTTGATTTTCGATCTTCACAACGGATCCGCGCAGCATCGGCGAACGGCTGCGCGGTTTCGATCATCACGGTTCGCCGAACCTACCAAACGGAGAAAACACAATGACCGCAACCGCAACACAATCAACCGACACGCCCTTGCCCGCAGACACGGCAAAGGCATTGGCTCAATTTACCGCTGCGTGGCTGGCACTGCGTCCCTACGCGCCAGACAGCATAAAAGACGCGCTGCGCAAGGCTCACAACGATCTTGCCTACGTGAACAGCGCAGAGGCTTGGCAGCACCGCGCCGCCCTTCCAAACGAATCCGACAAGGAAAACTACGGAGGGCTTGAGGCGTTTTTTCCTGACCGGCTAAAAGAATTCGCTGCCGCTGGCGACGTGGTTAGGCTCACGCCAGATGTGCCGATTGAAAAACTAATTAGCGATTTTGTGAACGCTTATCACGCCTTCATCGAAACCGTCACTACTCCGCGCGTACTCGTTGATGGTTTCTTTGAATGCTTCTGTGAACTCGGCAATCAAGCATTCACTGAACAGGAACGCGACGCGCTGGCAATGCGCCGAATGTTCAACTTGATCTAACTCATTTACACGGAAAGGAAGTTTTGACGATGAAGAAACAGACCAGAAAACAACAGACCTTTGAGCGTGTCGCTCTCGCACTCGTTCAAGCGAATGAGTTGCCTACCGCTTCCCGCTTCGCGCAATGGGCAGGCTTGCCCGCCATACCGAAGGCCGACAAGAAGCCAGCGAAGCCCGCCGCGTGGCGTGCGGTGGCCGTCGCGTTGGCCGAAGCGTTCGCTTTGCCCGGTACGATTGAAACTGACGAATGGAATGCGTTGATTGAAACGTCTCTGCAAGCCGGTTCAGTGCTGGCAGAATCTTTACCGATGGATAAGGCAGAGGTTGCACGGCTCAAGGGCTTCATTGACGCCACCGCGCCGAAGCGACGAAAGGCATAACGCAGTGGGTTTCCTGAGCGTTGAAGCACTCAGAAAACCCGAACAACAACCACACGCCGAAGCGATAGGCTGATGCACTGCGCAAGAATCCTACCGCTTCGGCTTTCTTCACGAAAGGCGGTACACAATGAATTCATACAATGATTTTCGAGACACACAGGCGGAGTTTGAATCCGATGCCGACACCAAACACGAAAAGGCCGGAACGGTTCTCTATTGGCTGTTCCTGTTGGTTGGCGTCGCTATCAGCGCCGGTGCGTCATATTTCATCGGGCATAAGGGTTTCGTCGGCAATCCGTTTTACGAAAGGTTCATCGGCGCATCC
>JABFSD010000276.1 GCA_013140935.1 Acidobacteriota bacterium | reverse complement strand
AGAGTCAGATGAAGGAACTCATCCGCCAATTCGGCTTGAAGTTGCGGCAGGGCGGCGTCGGCGTGTTCTATTTCGCCGGACACGGCTTGCAGGTGAACGGGCGCAACTACCTGATGCCCATCGGCGCGGAAATCACCGCCGCCGCCGAGGTCGAATACGAAGCGGTCGAGGCCGGGTTCGTGCTGGCGCAGATGGAAGAGGCGCGCAACCGGCTCAACGTCGTAATTCTCGACGCCTGCCGCAACAATCCATATGCGCGCGGCTTCCGCTCCGGCACGGGTGGGCTGGCGAGCGTGAGCAATGCGCCGAGCGGGACGTTGATCGCTTATGCGACCGCCGCCGATGACGTCGCCAGCGATGGCAGCGGCAGCCGTAACGGCCTTTTCACAGGCGAATTGCTCGCGCAACTCAAACAGCCCGGTTTGACGCTGGAACAGGTCTTCCGCCGCACGCGCACCGCCGTGCGCGGGAAATCGGGCGGCAAGCAAGTGCCTTATGAATACTCGTCGGTCGAGGGCGAAGACTTTTACTTCCTGCCGCCCGTGCCGGTTGCAGGTAGCGATGAGGAGCGGGCGTGGGATTTTGCCAAGCGCAGTCGTTCTGTGGCGGCTGTGCGGCTTTATCTAAGCGATTATCCGAACAGTAGGCGCGCGACTGAGGCGCGGAGGTTGTTGGCAGAGTTAGAAAAGAACGAGCGGCTTGTAGTGGGCAACCCGCCAACCAAGCCGCCAGTCAGCAATCCCGCGCCCAGCGTACGAATGAGTGCAACGGGCGTGGCGCTGACGGCGCTTGCGTCCTTCACGACGGTAAAAACAGACCGGACCGGCATGGTGATTGAGCGCAAACTACAGCAGGAGTGTTGGGGCTATGTTGAAGATTTGGGCAACGGCGTCAAGCTGGAATTGGTTGAGTTGCCAACCGGCGAGTTTCAGATGGGGGCGGATGATGGCGGCGTCTATGAAAGGCCCCTTCATCAAGTTCAAGTCAAAGGTTTCCTAATGGGCAAGTACGAAGTGACGCAGGCGCAATGGCGCGCCGTGGCGAAGCTGCCGAAGATAAAGATCGGACTAATCCCAGAGCCGCCAATCTTCAAGGGCGAAAACTTTCCTATGTATAATGTGAATTGGGACGAGGCGATGGAATTTTGCGCGCGCTTGTCGCGTAAGACGGGCGGGAAATACAGCCTGCCGAGCGAGGCGCAATGGGAATATGCGGCGCGCGCCGGCACAGCGACACCGTTTGCGTTCGGCCCGACAATTACGCCGGAACTGGCCAGTTACAACGGGATGCTTCTTATTCAAGGGGAAGTGGGAGACCGCGAGCCGCTCACGAGCGTAGGCAGCTTTCCGGCGAATGCGTGGGGTTTGTTTGATATGCACGGCAACATGTGGGAGTGGTGCGCGGATGAATGGCACCTCGACTACATAAGCGCGCCCAGCGATGGCCGGGTGTGGGGCGATATCTCCAGTAGTGGGTCGCAGCGGGTGATTCGTGGCGGCGGATGGTACAGCCAAGCCGCCGGCGATTTGCGGTCGTCGGTTCGCGAACAGGCCGATCCCGGTGGCCCGAACCCTGTCGTCGGATTCCGCGTCGTGAGGCAGTAGCGATGGGCGCTGCGATCACACGCTGAAATAGCTAACCTTCCCATCGCGCCACGAAATGATTTTGCCCATGCGCAGCCGTTTGGTGCGGAATTTGGGAAGGCAAAATGTTAGGAGCATATTACCGATGTTTCGCCCAACACCTGCCAACCGGGAAATATTCGGCTGCCTTATCCGCGCGGAACACGGATAGGCGGATAAGGACTGTCAAACAAGTTGCAGGTCGTTGCCGGTTGTTTCATTGGCGCGTTATTCTGCGCCCGGAGATGAACCGATGAACACTTCACTGAAACACCGCGCGCTGAATGAGATGCAGCCTGAGCCACCGCCGCAAGATAAGCCAGCCAAAACAGCATTTCGCTTGTCGGCTGAGCAGTGGGAAGCTGTCTGCAAACGGCTGGAAGCGCCAGCCAAAGTCATCCCGGCCTTGCACGAGTTGTTCTGCAAACCAGAGTCTATCGTGTTGTAGCACGACTCTTTTCTTATGCTCCTTGCCGAGCAAACGATGCACTGCAATACACGAACATTATGCCAACCACCAAAGCAAAAGAACGAAAAGACCGCTTCACCACTTCCTCTGACATCGAACTCGCCAACTGTTTGACGCCTGCCGACGTGCCGGTCAATTACGACGCAGACCTCGGTGCGCCGGGCGCATATCCGTTCACGCGCGGCGTTTACGGCACGATGTATCGCGGGCGCTTGTGGACGATGCGCCAGTACGCGGGTTTTGCGACGGCTGAGGAATCCAATCGCCGCTACAAATACCTGCTCGAACAAGGCACGACGGGTTTGTCGGTGGCGTTCGATTTGCCGACGCAGATTGGTTACGACAGCGATCACGCGCTGGCGCAAGGCGAAGTCGGGCGCGTAGGCGTGCCGATTGATTCGCTCGCCGATATGCAAACGCTGTTCGACGGCATTCCGTTGGACAAGGTTTCGACTTCGATGACGATCAACGCGACGGCTGGAATTCTGTTGGCGTTGTATATCGCCGTTGGCAAGAAACAAGGCGTCACGCCCGACAAGCTCAACGGCACGATTCAAAACGACATCTTGAAAGAATACATCGCGCGTGGGACTTACATTTATCCGCCGCGCGCTTCGTTGCGTATCATCACTGACATTTTCGCTTATTGCGCGAAGGAAGTGCCGAACTGGAATACGATTTCGATTTCGGGCTATCACATCCGCGAAGCCGGTTCGACGGCGGTGCAGGAAGTCGCTTTCACGCTGGCTGACGGCATCGCTTACGTGCAGGCGGCGCTTGATGCGGGACTAGCGATAGACGATTTCGCGCCGCGTCTTGCCTTCTTTTTCAACGCGCACAATAACTTCTTGGAAGAAGTCGCCAAGTTCCGCGCGGCACGGCGACTGTGGGCGCGCGTGATGAAAGAGCGCTTCGGCGCAAAGGATGCCAAGTCAATGATGTTGCGGTTTCATACGCAAACGGCAGGTTCGACACTTACCGCGCAACAGCCCGAAGTGAATGTCGTGCGTACGACCGTGCAAGCATTGGCTGCTGTGTTGGGCGGCACGCAATCGCTGCATACGAACTCGATGGATGAAGCGTTGAGCTTGCCGACCGAAGACGCCGCGCGTATTGCCTTGCGCACGCAGCAAGTGATTGCTTATGAATCTGGCGTAGCCGACACGGCTGATCCGCTCGCTGGTTCTTACGTCATCGAACATCTGACGAATGAGGTCGAACGGCGCGCACAGGAATACATCGCCAAGATTGATGAGATGGGCGGCATGCTCGCCGCGATTGAAGCCGGATATGTGCAACGTGAGATTGAACGTGCGGCTTACGATTACCAGAAAGCCGTCGAAGCCCAGACCGAAATCGTCGTCGGCGTGAATCGTTTTCAGATCAAGGAAGAGACTTCGATTGCGACGCTTAAAATTGATCCGGCTTATGAACTCGCGCAGGTCGAGCGTGTGCGCAAGGTGCGTGCCGAACGCAATGCTGAAGCGGCTTTGGTCACGTTAAACGAAGTCGAAGCGGCGGCGCGTTCGGGCGAAAACCTGATGCCACGCATTATCGCGGCGGTCGAGGCTTACGCGACGTTGGGCGAGATCGCTGACCGGATGCGCGCGGTGTTTGGCGAATATGTTGAGGCCGGATAGCACGCGAAAACGAGCAGTCTCAACAAATTGTTGAAGTATGTGTTAAGCTGCGCGCCGCTAATTCGCTGACAACACAAAGGAGTAAGACATCATGCTCAATGCCGTAGCCGCACAGGAATTGCGGACGCAATATAACGATTTGCAGACGCGCACTGCCGAACTCAGGAGGTTTCTTTGACGTAGCCGCCAAACGTGCGGCGTTGCAAACGCTCGAAACACAGGTCTCCGCGCCTGAATTCTGGAACGATCAAGAAAAGGCGCAAAAGACTTTGCAGGAACGCGCGCGGCTCGAACGTGCCCTGCATACGGCAGAAGACCAAACCCGTTTGGTCGAAGACATCGCCGTGCTTTTCGATTTTGCCACTGAGGATGAAAGTTCAGCGAATGAGTTGCGCGAAGCCTTGAAAAAGCTGGCCGCTACTGTTGAAACCAGCGAGACGCAGATGTTGCTGGGCGGCGCGAACGATCATCGTCCTGCTATCGTAGCGATCAATTCCGGCGCAGGCGGAACCGACGCGCAGGATTGGGCCGAAATGCTTTATCGCATGTATTTGCGCTGGGCCGCACGGCGCGGATTCAAAGTTGAAGAGTTAGATTTTCAGCCGGGCGAAGAGGCGGGCATCAAGTCGGCTACGTTTCGGCTGGAAGGCGAATATGCTTACGGCCTGATGACGAGCGAGGTCGGCGTGCATCGGTTGGTGCGCATCTCGCCGTTCAATTCAGGCCAGAGCCGTGAGACGAGTTTCGCTTCGGTGTTCGTCACGCCTGAGATTGACGACAACATCGAAATCGAAGTGCTGGATAAAGACCTGCGGGTTGACACATATCGTTCGACGGGCGCGGGCGGACAGCACATCAACACGACCGATTCGGCAGTACGCATTACGCACCTTCCGACCAATATCGTCGTGACTTGTCAGAACCAGCGTTCGCAGCACCAAAACCGTGACGTAGCGATGCGCGTGCTGAAATCGCGCCTTTACGAATTGGAACTTGGCAAACGGCGTTCGGAAACCGACAAGCTGGCCGAGTCGAAGCGCGATATTTCCTTCGGTTCGCAGATTCGCAATTACGTGCTGCATCCTTATCGGCTGGTGAAAGATGTGCGGACGAAACATGAAAGCAGCAACGTAGACGCAGTGCTGGATGGTGATATAGACGATTTCATCAAAGAGTTTTTATTGGCGAAACGCGCACCGGTTGCCGCGTAAGACATAACGCCTTTTGTATACATCCCGACATTATGGCGATCAAAGAGCCTGAATACATCAACGTAAAATCTTCGCGTCCCAGGCGGGAAAAAGTGAATGTCGGCATCAAGTCGGCAGTCAATGCGCCGATCAATGCCAAGCCTGCGACCAAAAGCAAAAAGAAATCTAAACACTACGAAGAAGACGACGAGCCGACATTTATCGGCAATTGGGTGGCGAATACCAATTGGCCCGAATTGTTGAAAGACCTGTCGGGTTTGATTCTGCTCGTGCTGGGCGTAGTCGTTATGTTCTCGCTGTTGAGTTACGACCCCAGCGATCCTTCGACGAATGTGACCGGCGGAGCGCCCGTGCGCAACTGGATTGGCCCGACGGGCGCGAACATCGCTTCGACTTTGTATGGCGCGTTGGGTGTGTTGGCGTTGACGATTCCGCTGATGTTGCTGGCGGTGGGATATTTCCTGCTGCGTCCGCGCCAGTTTCGGTTTTCCAGCGTAAAGGCACTGGGTTGGCTGATGGTGTTGGGCGCAATTTTCGGGTTGCTGGCGCTTTTCGATTTGGACATGCGCGCCAACGGCAACTTCCACCTGGGTGGTTGGGTCGGTCACCTGCTGGTGAACGATGGAT
>JABFSD010001007.1 GCA_013140935.1 Acidobacteriota bacterium | reverse complement strand
GTATAGATGTACTCATCAAAGATAACTTCGCGCCCTTGAAAGGAAAACGCATCGGTTTAATCACCAACCACACCGGACGCGATCAGGCCGGTAACTCGACTATTGACGTTTTATTCAAAGCACCTGAGGTAAAACTCGTCGCCTTATTTTCACCGGAACACGGCATTCGCGGCACGCTCGATCAGGAAAAAATCGGTAACTCAACCGATGAAAAAACCGGCTTGCCCGTTTATAGCTTGTACGGCGAAACACGCAAACCGGCGGCGCAACAGTTACAAGGGTTGGACGCTTTGGTATTCGATATTCAGGATGTCGGCGCGCGATTTTATACCTATATTTCCACGATGGGCCTGGCGCTCGAAGCCTGCGCGCAAGCGAAGGTTAAATTCATCGTGCTGGATCGGGTTAATCCGATTAACGCCGAAGCGGTCGAAGGCCCGATTGCCGATAATGACCAGTTGTCGTTCGTGGCGTTTCACCCCATTCCGATTCGCCACGGCATGACCGTGGGGGAACTCGCGCAACTATTCAACAAAGACCGCAATCTCAACGCGAACCTGCAAGTCATCGGGGTACAAAACTGGCGGCGCTCAGCGTGGTTGGATGAAACCGGCCTGACCTGGACGAACCCTTCGCCCAATATGCGCAGCCTCACGCAAGCTACGCTGTATCCCGGTGTGGCGATGCTCGAATACTCAAACGTATCGGTCGGACGCGGCACGAATACGCCGTTTGAGTTACTCGGTGCGCCGTGGCTGAAGGAGCGCGCGTTGGCGGCGGCGCTGAATGCGGCTAATTTGCCGGGCGTAAGATTTATTCCGGTGCGGTTTAAGCCGGATGCCAGCACGCATAAAGGGGTTGAGTGTGGCGGCGTAAATATCATGATTACGGATCGCCAGACGTTTGAGCCGGTGCTTACCGGACTGGAATTAGCGGCTCAGTTATTCAAACTGCATCCGAAAGAATATGAAATTGATAAACTTACCCGTTTGTTAGTCAGTCAAAAAGTATTAGCGGCGCTCAAGCAGGGAACGGACGGGCGCGCCGCCAAACAAATTTATGCGGCTGAGTTGGAGGCTTTTCGCATCGTACGGCAAAAATACCTATTATATTGAGGCGCTATTCCATGATTTTTTTACTACGGGCTTCCATTGAATGTGCAGGTTGCAAGGTGTAGGGCAGGTTACGAACCTGCCCTCATCTGGCGCGACGACGATGGTTTGTAGGTGTTTGTCCTACAAGCTCGTTAGGGATTTATACGAGAGCCAGTAAGTGCCTGCGGAAAACAGGAAAAAAACTTAAAGAAAAGGCATCCTACGGTTACTTTTTGTTTGACAGGGATCTCGCCGTGGCTACACTGAACTTGGCTGGCTTGCTGATTTGTTGCCACGAGCCAAAACATTCACCACAAGATGATTAGCTTATACCCGCAAAAACCCCACAGTGAATGCGGTATGATACGAGCGCCATATTTATGCTCGTCAGGCTTTAATACCCCATAGTACCCCATTCGAACGACCAGGTTCCCCTATTTATCCTGACGCTTCCCATTCCGTCAGGGAATATTCTTCTGAAGTTCGCAGACCGTATGGTTAAGCGAGCGCAGGCGGCGACTCGCTTGCGCCGTCTTATTCGTAGCGTGATCGAAATAAAAGGCAGCTTGAGTGCCGTGCGTTTTCCCCATGCTAACGCGCCGGCTTTATCAGGCGCAGTTTTACGATCATTTGGCATAGGTTTGCTCGCCTTCGGCAAAACGAGTGCGAGCCTTTTCACCGTGATAAATATGCTCTCCCCCAATATCGTTTTTTCTGGAACTGTCAATTTTTCTTCCTTACCTGCTACTTTTGAAATAGCCCGGCCCTCAAGTGACAGTCTTGAGTTGGTTTCAGGAAATTATTTATTGCCGAGCCACCGGTATCTGGTTACTCGCGTCCGTGACAAGGCGGAACGCGGGCTGAATCACCTGCGGCAGGAAGCCCTGTCAGCGGCGGAAAACGAGCGATGTTCGATTGCCCGCGAGATGCACGATGTGTTGGGGCAATACGTGACGGCGTTGCGCTTCGGGTTGGATAACCTGGCGTTCGAGTTAGAGCACGCGCAAACCGACACGGCTGCGGTCATGAAATTACAATCGCTGGTCGAGCAATTCGATCAGGAGTTTCATCACGTCGCGCTGAAGTTACGCCCGCCGATGCCGGGCAATGGGTTAAAGGCGGCGGTGGTGCAATACGCGCTGGAATGGTCGGAACGTTCGGGCGTGCGGCTCGATTTACATAGCGCCGAAGAGCATTGGCATTGGCTCGCCCCCGAAACCGAAACGTCGCTCTATCGCATTTTGCAGGAAGCGCTGAACAACATCCAAAAATATGCGCACGCCCGGCGCGTGAGCGTAATTCTCGAAAAGCGACATGGGCAATTGCAGATGGTGATCGAAGACGACGGTTGCGGTTTCGATGTCGCCGCGCTGCGCAATTCTGCCGAAGCCGCGCGCAAGATCGGTTTGGCGAGTATGACGGAACGCGCCACCTTAGCGGGCGGCGTTTGTGAAATCGAATCAACGCCGGGTCAGGGGACGACGGTGTTTGTCAGAGTGCCTTTCATTCATGAGGAGATCAGCTTTTGAAATCGTTACGAGTATTTTTAGTAGACGATCATGCCGTTTTGCGCGAAGGCCTGGCGGTGCTGATTAACAACCAGCCCGATATGCAAGTGGTTGGGCAGGCCGGCGACGGGCAAGCGGCTTTGCGTCAAGTCGGCCAGGCCGAAGCGCACGTCGTCGTGATGGATATTTCGATGCCGCGCATGAACGGCCTCGAAACGACCGAACGCTTGCGGCAGGCTTTTCCGCACGCGCGCGTGTTGATTCTTTCGCGGCATTGCGACGTAGGGAACTTGCGCATGATTTTGCAGGCCGGAGCCGCCGGTTATGTTTCCAAACAATCGCACAGTAATGATTTGCTGGCGGCAATTCGCGCGGTGGCGGCGGGCGGCACTTACATAGATCAGGAACTCGCCGGGCGGCTGGTGAATAACTATTTAGGGCGGCAGTTACCCAAAGATAATCTATCGCATCACGATATTACCGACCGCGAAGAAGGGGTGCTGAAACAAATTGCCTGGGGTTTCAGTAACAAGGAAATCGCCGATCAGTTAGGTATCAGCGTCAAAACCGTCGAGTACCATAAAGCTCGTGCGATGGAAAAACTCACGTTAAAGAGCCGCGCCGAGATTGTGAATTACGCTTTGCATCGCGGTTGGCTCAAGGAAGATTGAAATGTAGGGCGGGTTATTAACCCGCCCTACAGTCTCTGTAAGACGCGCTGACAAGCGGCAGGAATTTTCCGAAAGAAAAAAGGGATAGTCCTGATAGAGCAAAACAAATGCTTGCACCATAATGCCGTTGTCAGTGCGAAACAGTGAGTGGCTTACTGAGTTATTCGCTGCCTCTTGCACTCTGTTCTTTCGATTTATTGAGTACGTTCGCTCATCAATTTTGGTGTGTGTGTTGGTGGGCGAGCTAACGCGCCGCTGGCCTGGAGTTAGGGGGGCCAGCGACGCGTTCTTACAAAAGCGGCCAGCGCAGGGTGGAATTGCGCTGGCCGTTTTTTCATGCAGTAAGGCCGTGTAGGAAGACCGGCAACGGGCGACGTAACAGGCTGGCAAGGGTTAGGGGTTTTTCCTGCATAGCTTAAAGATTTTCCTGATACTCAACGATGCACACAAATGAGATAACCCTTTTCGCGGTGAGCCGTTCTGGCCTCGCCGCTCTCAAAGATATAAAGATAAGTTACTGAGTAGGAATAATTGGAAGGTAGCGGCCTGCGTGATCAGGCCGCTGGTGGTTTTCGGATCTCTCACGACCTCACACGAAGTCAAAGAGGTGGTAACTCAATGCGAGTTACGGTGAACGATGATTGGATAGGAGCTTTGACAATGTTACCCACGCACAAATTCGCACGCTATACACGCAAGGTAGTTAGTTTTCTTTTTTCTTATTGCCGCACGCTATTCAGCCAAGTCCGCCTTGGGTTGAATAAGCTCGCGGGCAATTTATTTCGCCAGCCTCAGCTAAATTCCAACAAAAATAATAGCTTGAGTCTAACCGCATGGCAGCGCTATCGCATGGCAGCGGTGTTAGGTGGCTTGTTGTTACTCACAGCAAGCGGCGGGCTTTATGCGAGGGCTAGTGCGCAAGGGGTCGGCGTACCTCAATTCACCAACAGCGTTTATCAGCGTTTTGCCGGAGCCGTGAGCGCCAAACTCAGCGCGTGGGGATGGAATTATGGAGCCAAACCGAATTTGGCATCTTCAGCGATGGCTTGCACTTTGACGCAGACAGTCACTGTTACGGGGTGTTATTACGCGACGACCTCTAAGGCGACTGTTTCGGTTGAGGTTGGTTGGACGGGCGCAAGCAGCGGCGACACGATCACCGTTTCATTGGATGGCGGCGCGCAGACGCGCACGATCAAACCCGAATCGCTTTACAACCCAGGCACTGGGACGAACGTGGCAGGCCCGATTCGCACGCCGCAAGTCGTGGCGTTTGATATTGCGGCAGACGGTGGCGGACACATGGTTGACGTTGCGATGACGGGTTCGATGACGTGCAGCGCCGCTCAATTCAGTTTCAACGCACCGGCGAATTGCGATCCCAATTTGTGTACGACGGGTGAATTGGGCGGAACTGTCTTTATTGATTACGACGCGGATGGCGGGAAAGACAGCGGTGAACTTTATGGCGTTGCAGGGGTGACGGCGACGGCATTTGATAAGAACGGCGCGACTTATACGGCCACCAGCAATAGTGAAGGGCGTTATGAATTCAGCGCCGCCAACAGCAATGCCATCGCCGCGGCGGATTATCCGGTGCGGCTCGAATTCACGACGTTGCCGGCTTCTTCCTTTACTACGACAACGCCGCAAGGCGCAGACAACGGGTCAAGCGTGCAATTTATCAGTGCGGCGACGTGCGGCAATGACGTGGGCGTGATGGATCAGGCAGCCTATGCCCAAGATAACCCGCTGGTGATGTTGCCGTGTTTTGTCAACGGCGACCCCGCGCCGAATGTAACCGCGACTGATTCGGGCGATGCCGATGCGTTGGTTGGGTTTCCTTACAACTCTTCCGGCGGGCCGACGCCAGCGTTGATTTCTCACATGGCAACCGCGCGGCAAGTCGGTTCGCTGTGGGGACTGGCTTATAACAAATATACGAAACGATTATTCAGCGCGGCTACGTTAAGACGGCACGTAGGTTTAGGGCCGCAAGGTTTGGGCGGCATTTATGTTACGAACCTGACGAACCCTGCTTCACCGAGTACCGGAAATTTCATCAGCGTTGTTACTAATTTAGGTATTGATGTCGGGCAGGCTTCAGTCGCAAGTAACAGCGCGCGCGGTTTAACTTCGGTCAAGACTTCTCCGAATTATGACACCGCAGTATTTAGTTTGGTTGGCAAAGTCGGCATCGGCGACATAGATATTTCAGAAGACGGCAATACGCTGTGGTTCGTCAACTTATTCGATAAAAAACTTTATAGCGTAGACATCACTGCTTATAACGCCGAC